>JAYTBL010001084.1:0-13829 GCA_043736975.1 Polyangiaceae bacterium | reverse complement strand
GAGCGCAGCGCCGCGGAGCAGCGCCACGACGGCCTCACCGACATCCTCTTCCATCAGGGCGACGGCCCCGCGGCCCCGGCGGCGGTGGGCTGCCAGGTCCTCCCGGGCGACGCGATCCGCAGCTTCATCAGCGCCGTCGGCGGCGCGAAGGCGAAGTTCCGCTACGTCCTGGTCGACGTCACGTCCCGTGACACCTCGACGCTCCCGCGCTGACGCGCTGACGCGCTGACGCGCTGACGCGCTGACGCGCTGACGCGCTGACGCGCTGACGCGCTGAGCTCGTCGCGCCTCCGATCGCTGGTGCGGTGGGCGGATCGAACGGATCGGCGACGGACCACTTCGTGGGACCAAATATCGCGTTCCATCGTCATTTGTCGTGTAGGCCGGTGTGGTCCAGTCTGTGCTCTACCCGCTCCCACATGCTCGATCGCTGGAAGCTCGCGTTCGCCCCGCTCCTCCTCGCTGCCACCGTCGTCGCCTGCGCCGCGCCTGAGGACGAGGACGAGTCCGGCTCGTCCGAGGACGCGCTCGCCGCGACCGTCACGCCCACTGAGCGTGTCAACGTCGAGCGCACCGACCTCTCGAGCTTCACCTTCGATCACCTCACGCCCACCGGTGAGCACCTGATGAAGGGGATGGTCTACTGGCGCGAGCATCAGATCGAGGATCTCCGCTATCCCGTCAAGCGCATGTGCGCGTCGAACGTGTCGAAGGCGCTCTTCCTCGGCGGCGTGCAGAACTACAACGCCGAGGGCGTCTTCAACCTCATTCGCTCCGTCGGCAACCAGGGCGGCTCGCTGCATCGGCTGCCCAGGCCAGCGAAGCTCGCCAGCGGCAAGCTCGACAAGGGCGCGTTCCTCGCCGAGCTCAACGCTGTCGACCGCGGGCACCTCCCCACCGGCACCATCGTCGCCGGCTGCCTCACCGCCCGGTGCGACGCGCAGCCGGGCGAGCAGCACGTCGGCATGATCGGCAACGTCGACCCCGACGGCACCGTGTGGGTCTGGCACAACAACTGGTACCGTCCCGAGAACGAAGCACCAGGCAGCACCACCTGGAAGCCGTTCATGATCTACAGCGAGAACCACGACCTCTACCTGAAGAAGGGCCTGCGCCGGCAGTGGATGCGGACGCCGTGGCTCAAGGTCACGCGCAACTCCGCCGGGCAGATCACCGACGCCGTGAGCCTCGTCCCGGCGATCGACGACATGGATCCGTTCGGCGGCGGCACCTCGCCGAAGTATTTCATGACCCTCGCCGTCATTCCCGAGATCGCCGCCGAGCTCCAGCGGTGATCGATCCGCGGCTGCGCTGGCGCGAGGAGTCGTTCGCGCGCCTCACGCCCGCGGAGCTCTACGCGATCTGTGCGCTACGGCAGCGGGTCTTCGTGGTCGAGCAGAGCTGCGTGTACGTCGATGCCGACGGCTACGACCCGCCCTCGCGCCACCTCTGGGCGGAGCGCGAGGGCGTGCTCCACGGGTACCTGCGCATCGTCCCCGCAGGCGTGAAGTTCGCGGAGGTCAGCCTCGGTCGCGTGGTGACCGCGCCCGAAGCGCGCGGCGCGGGCCTGGGCCGCGAGCTGGTGCGTCGCGGCCTCGCGTCCGTGGGCGCGGTCGCGGTGCGCATCGGCGCGCAGGCACACCTCGAGAAGTTCTACGGCGAGCTCGGCTTCGCGCGCGCCTCCGAGGTCTACGACGAGGACGGCATTCCCCACATCGAGATGGTGCGCCCCGCCGGCTGAAGCCCGCTCAGCCCGCTCAGCCCGCTCAGCGCGTGAAGAGGTACGCGGTGGCGGCAGCGACACCTGCCAGCGCGATCACCAACGCGACCATGAACGCGCTCGCGGCGCGCGAGCGGCGCACCGGCGGATGGTACACGTAGGGCACGAACGGCGGCGCCGTCGGGGGGCGACCGAGCGGGCGCGGGGTCGAGCGCACCGCGCTCAGGCTGCCCGGGCTCTGGTCCGGGGGCGGGAGCGTCGCGTCGGCATCGAGCAGCATGTCCGCCACCAGCTCCGACATCGAGTCGACCTTGCGTGTTTGCTCCACGTGGCGCGCGTCGGGATCCGGGCGCTTCTTCGCGATCATCGGCAACGCAGACTCTACACGACCGCGGTAGCCCCTTCGATGTCGTATATGAGCGCCAGTCGATCTTGCGCGGATCGCGCGAGGCGTCGATCGATGCTTCGTTCTTCGCGTCGATGTACGCGATCGCGGGCTTCGCGCCGTACGCCTCGAAGTCGTGGTCGAGCGCAGGGTGCGCCGATCGCTGACCCCGGAGAGCGGTCCCGGGTCGGCCGAATTTGCTGCGAATTTCTCGAAATCCCGGGGCCGGAGCTCACGCAGGGGGAGGCCGCCGGTCTGGATCCTCGGGATCGCGACGGGCGGCGGCTTCACTCTGGCAGACTAACCGCTTGCGACCCGCGGAGGTCACCGCTATCAGGGCCGTTTCCTCGGGGTACCGGTCCGCCAAAATGTTCGAGACGTCACGCTGGTTCTCGTCGCGCCTCGGCTGCGACGTCACGCTCAACCGCTGGGGCCATGCCGGCCAGCCGATCCTCATGTTCCCCACCGCCGGTGGTGACGCAGGAGAGATCGATCGCTTCCTCATGATCCGCGTCCTCGAGCCGCTGCTCGCCGCGGGACGGATCAAGATGTACTCGTGCGACTCCGTCGCCGGGCGCGTCTGGTTCAACAAGGAGGGCAGCCCGGAGCACCGGATGTACATGACCCACCAGTTCCACCAGTACATCAAGCACGAGGTGGTGCCGGCGGTGCGTCAGGACTGCAAGTCACCGGACATCGGGCTGTGGGCGGTGGGCTCGTCGATCGGCGCGTTCCACGCGGTCGCGGTGACGTGCCGCTTCCCCGACATGTTCCACCGCGCGCTCGGCATGAGCGGCACCTACAACCTGATGCGCTTCATCGAGCGCGACGAGCCGACCGATTACTTCCACGTGTCGTCGCCCCTCCACTTCGTGCCCCATCTCGCGGGTCGCCACCTCGACGTGCTGCGCACCCGCCACATCCACCTCGCCTCGGGCGAGGGCAAGTGGGAGGACATCGGCGAGAGCTTCCGCATGGCCAAGACCCTCGGGGCCATGGGGATCCCGAACTGGGTCGACTCCTGGGGCAAGGATTGGGATCACGACTGGGTCACCTGGCGTGACAAGATGCCGAAGTACCTCGACGAGTGGACCGCGGCAAAGAGCTGACGATGGACGACACACGCGAGCACAAGACCACGACCGGAGAGCTCGTCGGCGACGAGCGCCGCCGCTTCATGCGCACGCTCCTCACCGAGCTGCGGGCCCTGGAGCGCATGCTCGAGGCCAACATGTTCGAGCGCGGGGTGGCGCGCATCGGCGCCGAGCAGGAGATGTTCCTGGTCGATCAGTCCTTTCACGCCGCGCCCGCCGCGCTCGACGTGCTGAAGAAGCTCGACGACCCGCACTACACGACCGAGCTCGGGCTCTTCAACCTCGAGCTCAACGCCGACCCGCAGCCGTTCGCCGGCAAGGGCCTGGCGCAGATGGAAGGGCAGCTGAACGAGCTCTACGCGAAGGTGCAGCGCGCCGCCAGGGACCTCGACGTGCAGCCCGTCCTCACCGGCATCCTCCCCACGCTCGGCAAGACCGACCTCACGCTCGCCAACATGGTGCCGAACCCGCGGTACCTCACGCTGAACCGCGTGATGACCGAGGCGCGCGGCGCCGGCTACGACATCTCGATCAAGGGCCTCGACGAGCTGAACGCCAAGCACGACTCGCTCATGTTCGAGGCGTGCAACGCGAGCTTCCAGGTGCACCTCCAGGTCGATCAGCCGGAGCGCTTCGGCCACGCCTACGACATCGCGCAGCTCCTTCTCGCGCCCGCGCTGGCGCTGGGCACGAACTCGCCGACGCTCTTCGGCAAGCGCCTCTGGGCGGAGACGCGCATCGCCCTCTTCGAGCAGTCGTGCGACATCCGCACCCCCTCGCTGCACGGCCGTGATCGCGCGGCGCGCGTTTCGTTCGGCAAGGGGTGGGTCAAGGGCAGCGTCCTCGAGATCTTCAAGGACAACGTCACGCGCTTCCGCCCCATGATCGGCTCCGATCACGAGGAGGACGCGCTCAAGGTCCTCGACCGCGGCGGCGTGCCCGAGCTGAAGGCGCTGCGTCTCCACAACGGCACGATCTACCGCTGGAACCGCGCCTGCTACGGGATCTCGGAGAACGGCAAGCCGCACCTCCGCATCGAATTGCGCGTGCTGCCCTCCGGTCCGACCATCGTCGACGAGGTCGCGAACGCCGCGTTCTGGCTCGGGCTCATGAGCGAGCTCGGCGCCACCCTCGAGAACATGCCGGCGCGCATGGACTTCGATCACGCCAAGGCGAACTTCTACGCCGCCGCGCGCGACGGGCTGGCGGCGCGCTTCACCTGGCTCGACAGCGAAGAGGTGATCGCGCAGCCCTTCATCCTGGACAAGCTCCTCCCGCTCGCCGAGGCCGGCCTCGCGCGCGCGAAGGTCGACGACGCGGACGCGAAGAAGTACCTCGGCATCATCGAGGAGCGCGTGCGCACGCTGCGTACCGGGACGCGCTGGATCCTGCGCTCGCTGGCGAGCATGAAGACCGGCGGCTCTGCGGGTGAGCGGCAGACCGCGCTGGTCGCCGCCACCATCGCGCGGCAGGCGAGCGGCAAGCCGGTCGTGGAGTGGGAGCGCGCCCGGCTCGACGAGATCTACGGCAGCCGCAGCGGCTACAACCGGGTCTCGCAGTACATGCGGACCGATCTGCTCACCGTGCAGCCCGAGGACCCCGTCGAGCTGGTCGCGGATCTCATGAGCTGGGAGCGCATCCGTCACGTGCCGGTGGAGGACGCGAGCGGCAAGCTCGTCGGGCTCGTCACCTCGCGCGCGGTGCTGCGCCACTTCGCGGCGCTGGCGAAGAAACGCGCCGACGCGCCAGGCGAGGAGGAGACCAGCGTAGCGGTCTCCGACATCATGCGTCGCGAGCTCCTGACCGTCGCCCCCGACACGCTCACCGTCGACGCCATCGCCATCATGCGCCGCCAGCGCGTGGGGTGTCTGCCGGTCGTGCAGGACGGACACATCGTCGCGCTCATCACCGAGGAAGACTTCATGGGCATCGCGGCCGACCTCCTCGACGACCGCACCTCTGCCCACGGGCATCCGAAGAGCCAGAGGCAGCCGTGAGCCTGCCCGCGGTCGGAGAGCTCGTCGGCGAGCGCGAGATCGGCCGCATCACGTCGCAGCGGCGTGGTCCAACGCTCATCGCGGTCGCCGCCATCCACGGCAACGAGCAGGCCGGGATCCACGCCGCGCGGCGCGTGGTCGAGCGGCTGAAGCAGAGCGACGTCGCCCTCCGCGGCGAGCTGTTCTGCATCGCCGGCAACGTGGGCGCGATGCGCGAGGGGCGCCGCTACCACTCCCGCGATCTCAACCGCGTCTGGAACGAGGCGCAGGTGCGGTCGCTCGAGGAGCGCGTCGCGAAGGAGCGCGAGCTCGACGCCGAGGATCGGGAGCAGCTCCAGCTCCTGACCGCGATCCGGGCCGCCATCGCGCGCGCTCGGGGGCCCGTCTATCTCGTCGATCTCCACACCACGAGCGCGAGCGGCGTCCCCTTCGTGCTCTTCGGCGACACGCTCCCCCAGCGCGCCTTCGTCTCCGGTCTGCCGCTGCCGGTGGTCATGGGCCTCGAGGAGGCGGTCGACGGCGTGCTCTCCTCGTACTGGACGCGCCACGGCTGCATCACGTTCGGCGTCGAGGGGGGACAGCACGACGAGCCCGGCTCGATCGACAACCTCGAGGCGGTGCTGCTCCTCGCTGCCGAGTCCGCGGGCCTCTTCGAGCAAGGCTCGTTGTCCGAGACGCGCGCCGCCCACGATCTGCTCGAGCAGCGGCGCGGCGACCTCCCGCGCGTGATGGAGGTGGTCTCACGCCACGCCATCGCCGAGGGCGACGCCTTCACGATGGAGCCCGGCTTCAAGAACCTCGATCACGCGCGCGCCGAGCAGCTCTTGGCGCGTGATCGCAACGGCGAGATCCGCGCCCCGCGCGACGGCCTGGTCCTCCTGCCGCTCTACCAGAAGCAGGGAGACGACGGCTTCTTCTGGGGCCGCGCGGTCAGCTCGGCGCGCCTCCGCGCGTCGGAGGCGCTCCGACATCTGCGGGTCGATCGCTTCCTCGATCTGCTGCCCGGCGTGGCCCGCGACAAGGCTCATCCCTCGCGTTTCCTGGTCGACCGTACGATCGCGCGCCTCTACCCCCTCCAGGTCTTCCACCTCCTCGGGTACCGCCGCATTCGCAACGAGGCGAACCTGCTGACCGTCGAACGACAGCCCGACTGACCGGGCAGAGCCCTACCAGCCAAAGGGGAGTATTCTCGGGGTCGACGGGTATAACGATCGATGGCAATGCAGCGGTACGTGAAGAGCGGCACCGCCGCTCTCGTGCTCTCCTTCATGGCGGTCGCGTGCGGGGGCAAGAAGACGCCCCCGAAGGCGCCCGTGGCGGCCGCCGCGCCGAGCGCGCCGGTCAAGGGCGAGGTCCGCGAGCGGATCACCCCGCGCTTCTGCGCGACGCGCACGAAGCTCGCGCAGCTGCTGGGCAACGCCGCGCCCATGCCCGCGCCGCCGCCCCCTGCGAACGAGACCGCCGAGTCGGCGGAGCCCCGTACCACGAGCCTCGGCACCAGCACCAAGCTGGCGGCCAACCAGGCCTACCGCCTGGTCGCGCCCGGCACCGTGCTCATCCGCAGCGAGCGCGGCATGGGCACCGGCGTGGTGTTCGATCCGCGCGGCTACGTCGTCACCAACAACCACGTCATCGCGGACGGCGCGAAGGAGAACTTCATCGTGAAGGTCAACGTGACCTTCGGCGATCTCTCGCCCACCGGTCGCATGAGCCGCCAGGAGAAGACCTACGACGCGGTGGTGGTGAAGGCCGACAGCGTGCGCGATCTGGCGATCGTGAAGATCATCGATCCCCCGGCGAAGCTCACGGTGGTCAAGCTCGCGAAGAGCGCGCCGCAGATCGCGGAGAAGGTGATCGCGGTCGGTCACGCCGGCATCGGCTTCCGGTGGGCCGCGAAGACCTGCAGCGTGGCGAGCATCGGCGAGCGCCAGCAAGACGCGAGCATGCTCGCGAGCCTCGACTGCCTGCGCGGCGATCCCGCGCAGAGCCCCGCCGAGGTGGCACGCACGAAGAAGACCTGCGAGGACCGCAAGAAGATGGTCACCGAGGCCCTCCTCGCGCAGACGCAGGGCCTGGCGGTGCAGACCGACTGCGCCATCACCCACGGGGACCGCGGCGGGCCGCTGGTCAACGCCGCGGGCGAGCTGGTCATGCGCGGCGCAGCGAGCCTCTTCGGCAGCTCGGACCGCATGGGCGTGCTCATCGATCTCGATCAGGACCACTTCACGAAGAAGCGCGAGGCCAGCGATCCGCTCGACGCGGAGATCGCGCTCCTGGTCGTCCGCGATACGGCCTACGTCTGGTACGACACCCACGGCGACGGGAAGTTCGACCTCCTCCTCGTCGACAAGGACAACGACGGGCAGCCCGAGCCGCAGTACCGCATCGACGCCGAGCCCCAGGCACGACTTCTCTTCCGAGCTCGTGCCCGACACGAAGCTCCACGCGCGGCTCGGCAAGATCGCCGCGGCCATCGGCGGCACGCGCTACATCGGCAACAAGCTCACAGCGGCGTCGAAGACCCTGGCGTTCCCCGATCCGGTACTGGGCGGCGGCTCGACGGGGCGCGTCGTCGACACCGATCGGAACGGCAAGGCCGACATGGTCTTCGTGCGCGGCGCGTTCAGCCGCGGCATCCTCATCGATGCCGACGAGGACAGCATCGGCGGTATCAAGGTCGGCGAGGCGGCCGACGAGCTGCTCAAGGCGAAGAAGGTCGACCCCGAGATGTCGGTCATCGTCCAGGGCAACACCATCTGGGCGATGTACGACACGAACAACGACAGCAAGTTCGACCTCGCGCTCATGACCTCGAGCGGCGGCGACGACGACTCGGCGCTGTTCGCGACGAACGCCTAAAAGATCGGCGCGCCCGACGAGATGACGCCCGCGCCCGAGTTCATCGGCCGCAAGCTCCTGCGCCCCGGCCTCATCGGCCTGCCGCGCGTGGCCACCGCGCTCAAGGCCGCGGGCTACGACTTCGCGGCCGACGAAGGGCTGGGCTCGCTCCCCGATCCGGCCGGCGGGCGTCCCCGCTTCCGCTTCCGCGAGGTGAAGGGCTTGCCCAAGAACAGCGTCATCGAAGGCTCGTACGCGACGCTCATCGAAGTTCGACACCGACGCCGACGGCGCGTACGACCTCATCCTGTTCGTGCCGGTGGCGCTACACTCGAGGACATGAGCACGGTGCGCGCGTCCTCGTTGCGCCATGTACGCCCGGTCCAGCCGCTCCGCTTTCCAGAGCAGGAGCCGGAGTCCGAGCGCATGGGACAGGGCCGACGTCACCTCTATTTGTGCAGGGCGCTCCACGCCATGCTCCGCGCCGTCAGCGTCCCCGCGCACACGGTCGGCGCCGACCAGTTCGTGTACTTCGACGCCGCCGACCCCAGGCGTTGCGTCGCGCCGGACTCGTTCGTCACCCTCGGCGTGGTCGATCACGATTTCGACTCCTACAAGGTCTGGGAGGAAGGAACGCCGGACGTCGCGTTCGAGGTGCTGAGCCCCAGCGATTCGCCGGAGCGATGGACCTTCGAGGAGAAGCTCCTCCGCTACCACGCGCTCGGCGTACGCGAGCTCGTCACCTTCCATGTCGACGCGGCGCCCGATGAGCGACTTCGCTCGTTGCACGCGGGCCCCCCTGAGAGGTCGATCACGCCACCTCGCGCATCGCGCGCTGGAGGTCTTCCAGGTGCACGCGCCCGATCCGGTTGATGCGCTCCAGGATGGCCTGGTTGAGCGTGTCGAGCTGCGCCGCGTCGTAGCCGTCACGCCGCACCCGGAAGGCCACGGTGGAGAGGCGCGGCTTCGCGAGGAGGTCGACGCCGTCGACGGCCTCGAGCTGCGTGGCGGTCCACTGCGCGAGATCGAGCTTCTCGTCGAGGCAACGGCGGAACGCCGCGGCGCCGAGGAGCTTGAGCGGAAGCCACACGCGGAGCCCACGGCAGTCGCGCGTGAGCTCGAGCGAGAGATCGGCGGCTTCGTCGCGCAGGCCCGCGCGCCGAGCTCGACCGACTCGCGGATGCAATGCGAGTGCACGAGGTGGGCGCGGCGGAGGTCGTCCTCGCGGCGCGCGAGGATGCAGCCCGTACTGAACGGCAGGAAGAGGCTCTTGTGGGGATCGACGACGATCGAGTCGGCGCGCTCGATGCCGGCGAGCTCGCTCTGGCCACGCGCGCCCGTTCCCGTGGTTCCGGCCATGCCCACCAGGAGGAACGGCGTGCGGCCCTCGAGCCGAGCCTCCCGGATCGCCCGCTCGCGAGGTGGAGGCGGATGCGACACGTCTCGTCGCTCGGGATGACGCGCAGGCACGACGCCGGAAAGCCCGCGAGGGCGAGCGCCTTCTGGATGCAGTGGTGCACCTGGTCCGACGCGTAGACGGTGCCGAGGAAGAAGCTCTCCGGGAGCCTGAAGCGCAAGGCGCCATCGCTCAGTGCTTCGGGATCCCACCTTCCGGTGGAGACTCCGTGATCGTCGCCGAGATCTGCTTGTAGAGCGCACGCATCTCGGCGAGCTTCTCCGGCTGCGTGCGCGCGAGATCGGTCGCCTCCTTCGGATCGGCGTCGAGGTCGAAGAGCGCGAAGCGCACGTCCTTGCCGAACGCGATGAGCTTCAGCGGGCCGTGGATCAGCGCGCGGCGGCGCTCGTTGAACTCGTCCTCCGGGAGATCCACGATCACGTCGCGCGGCGCGGGCTCGCCCCCGCGGAGCTCGGGTACGAGGCTCCGGCCGCGCAGGGGAGGGACGGTGGTCGCGCCGAGGAGCTCCACGAAGGTGGGCGCCAGATCCGCGTGGCCGCGCGGCCTGTCGATGACGCGCGGCTTCGCGCCCGGCAGGCGAATGATCAGGGGGACCCGCACCAGCTCCTCCCAGACCTCGTGCGCGTGGCGCGTGACGCCGTGCTCGCCGAAGGCCTCGCCGTGATCGGCGCTGACGACGATCGCGGTGCGCGTCGCCCACGGCTGCGATTCGACGAAGTCGAGCAGCTTGCCGATCCAGGAGTCGGTCCAGAAGACCTCCTCGTCGTAAAGATCGCGCGGGCGCTTGCCGAAGTGCGGGCTGCCCTCGTGCGGTTGATACAGATCGTGCGGATCCATGTAGTGGAACCACGCGAAGAACGGGCGCTCCGGCGACGCCAGGTCGGCCGCGGAGAGCGTCGTGATGGCGAGCGCCGTCAGCTTGTCGCTCGTGACGTAGGGATCGGTCTGGTAGTCGAACGCGATCCCCGGGACGAGGTTCCACGTGCGGAACCCGGTCTCGAAGCCCGTCTGACCCTTGCCGAAGTACGCGTGTGCGTGGCCGCCGACGCACGGGATGCCCTCGCCATCGAGCGCCTTGCACACGAAGTCGCCGGGCGTGAGGTACTTCGTAAAGAACGAGCCGGTCCGCGCGAGCTCCGACGGATAGCGCCCGGTGAGGATCCCCGGGATGCTCTTCGAGGTGAACGACGAGGTGGAGTACGCGTGCGTGTAGGAGACGGACTGCGCGTGCAGCGCGAGTAGGCGCGGGGCGATCGCGCGCGGATACCCGGCCCACGGCATGTCGGCCCGCAGGCTGTCCACGGTGATGAGCAGCACGTTGAGCCTCGCCGAGTTGCTCCCTACGACGGGCGCGACGGCGCTCGCGTCCGCCCCCGCCTCGACGCTCGTCGCCCGGCCCGCATCGTCCGCCGCCACGGCAGAGCCGGCGTCTCCGCCCTTGCCGCCGCTCCGCGTACAGGCGGCGAGCACGAGGCCCGCCGCGACGGTCCGCCAAACGATCATCCCGACGCTCCTACCACAGCTATGATGGCCGCTCATGGCGGAACCCCCTCGTCGACCACCGCCGCGCCCTACGCCGGCCATCTCGCCGCCGCCGCCTGCTGCGCTTCCGCTCGGACCCCCGGAGTCGGTGCGTGGAGGCGGCGTCGACGCGCCGTCGCGCGCGCGCGGCGGGCACCTGGGTACGGTGCCGCTGCGCCCGCTCATCGACATCGCGCAGCCCGGCCTGACGCTCATCATCGAGAGCGAGGGCGGCAAGGAGACGGGACGCCTCCATCAGCACGAGGGGGACGTCTGCCGCATCGGCACCCATCCCTCGAACGATCTCGTCATCGAGGACCCTGCGGTCTCGCGGTTCCACTGCAAGCTCGTGCCCGATCCGCAGGGCTGGCGCGTCGAGGACTCGGGCTCGCTCAACGGCACGCGCGTGTCGGAGCTGCGCATCCACAGCGCCGTGCTCCCCGCCGAGGCTGTGCTCTCCATCGGCCAGTCGGTGATCCGCATCCGCGCCGCCGCCGCGGCCGGCAAGACCCTTGTCCCCATGCAGCCGAGCTTCGGCGCCCTCACCGGCACCGGCAAGGAGATGAGCAAGCTCTTCGCGGTGCTGGAGAAGGTCGCGGCGAGCGACATCAACTGCTTCATCAACGGCGAGAGCGGCACCGGCAAGGAGCTGGTCGCTACCGAGATCGTGCAGCGCGGCGCGCGCGCCGACAAACCGTTCGTGGTCGTCGACTGCGGCGCCATCTCGCCGAACCTCGTGGAGAGCGAGCTGTTCGGCCACGTCCGCGGCGCCTTCACCGGCGCTGATCGCGATCGCATCGGCGCCTTCGAGGCGGCCGACGGCGGCACCGTCTTCCTCGATGAGGTGGGCGAGCTCCCGCTGGCCGTGCAGCCCAAGCTGCTGCGCGCGCTCGAGCAGCGCGAGGTGCGGCGCGTCGGCGAGACGCACACGCGCAAGGTGAACGTGCGCGTGATCTCGGCCACCAATCGCGATCTGGAGCGCGAGGTGAACAACGGGACGTTTCGCGGCGATCTCTACTTCCGCCTCGCGGTCATCACGGTGCGCGTGCCGCCGCTCCGCTCACGCCTCGAGGATCTGCCGCACCTGATCCGCGCGTTCCTCGAGACGCTCAACGCCTCGGCGAGCGAGCACCTCTTCCCCCCCGAGGTGATGCAGGAGCTCGCAAAGCACGAGTGGGCGGGCAACGTGCGCGAGCTGCGCAACTACGTGGAGCGCAGCATCGTCTTGCAGACTGCACGTATCTCGGCGCCGCCCACGCAGACCAGCGCCACCGCCAGTCCCTCGAGCGGCGAGGTCGATGTCCGCATTCCCTTCAAGGTCGCCAAGGACTCGCTCATCGACGGCTTCGAGCGCGCCTACGTGGCCGCGGTGCTCGACGTCTGCGGCGGCAACATGACCAAGGCGGCGCGGATGGCTGGTATCGACCGCATGTACCTGCACCGCCTGGTGCAGAAGCTCGGGAGCCGCGCTCAGCTGTCGTCGTCGGCAGAGAGCGAGCCTTCGTCGGCGCAGCAGCGGAAGCCCGTCGAGTAGTCGTAATAGTCACGCGCGTGCGCGGTGGTGCGGTAATCGCAGCCCTCGCCGTTCAGCTTGGTGTCGAGGTAGTAGCCGCCGCGGAAGCTGCCGTCGTCGGTCCACTCGTGGACGTTGCCCACCATGTCGTGCACGCCGTAGCCGTTGGTGCACGAGGCGCTCGCGCCGGTCGCCTCGACCGTGCCCTGCTGCTGGTTGGCGAGGGGGTCGTTGAGCGTCTTGAACGAGTGCTCGCCGCCGTGCAGCGTGCTCATCGGCGAGCGGCGGTTCGTGTCGACGCACGCGCCGGCGACGCGCTCGTTGCCGTACGGGTAGCGCGTCGCGTCCGGGCCCTTGCACGCGGTCTTCCATTCGGCAGCGTGGCACAGGCGCTTGTGCGAGGCGGCGCACGCGCGCTTGGCCTCGTCCATCGAGATGTGCGCCTGCGGGACGACGCCGTGGCTCGAGACCGCGCGCACGTTGTGACCGTTCGGCGCGGCATAGGGGCTGAACGGGGCCTCGTGACCGCCCTCGAGGATCTCGACGAGCGAGGCCTCGTACGTGTCGACGCAGCTCGTGCCGACATGAGCCATCGAGCTCGGGCAGGGGCCGGTCGCGGCGCGCGGCGTCTCGATCGTCGAGAGTACGTCCTTCCGGGGAGCGGTCGGCGTCGACTGACCGTCGTAGAGGGATGCCGAGCTGAGACCGGGGACCACCATGGCCGCGAGCAGGATCCCTGCGCTACGCACGAAGCGGACGCGGGAGGAGGTGTGATTCGGCGCCATGGGGATGCTCATCCACGTTGGGTGCCAGACCTCAATTCGAGCAAAATCGAAGGCTTAGCAGCTCAGCGGCGCGAGGATTCGAGGCCTCCTGCTGATGACGACCGTCCTCGCGCACCGCTGCGCACTCCATCGCCGCCATCTTCGCGCGACCGCGTGATCGCAGGAGCGCGCATGCCGCCTCCGCTTGTAGTGTTGCGAGGAATGAGTGACGACGAGAAGCCCTCGCCGCCGGAAGGCGCGCCCGCGCCCGTGCCCGCGGCGAGCGAACCGAAATTGCCGCCCGCGCGCAAGCACATGCCGACCATGCTAGGGGTCGGGGAAGAGGCGTCGCCCGCGCATCTGCGTGAAGAGGCGCTGGCCGCCGAGATCGCTCCGCCCGTGAGCGAGAGGAAGCGGCAGGAGACCGGGGAGTGGGGGACCGCGCCGGTCGGGAACAGGGAACAGGGAACAGGGAACAGGATAGCGCACAATCTGCAACCTGCAACCTGCAATCTGCCTTAGGCGGCTCGGATAATGTTCAGCCCGAGTGTACGGTAGGGCAGCAGCACCTCGTCTGAGA
>JAYTBL010001083.1:0-2419 GCA_043736975.1 Polyangiaceae bacterium | reverse complement strand
CCGCGGGTTCCGCGCTACTTCATCGCGTAGCTCTCGAGGTAGTCGAGCCCACTTCGCACCGCCGATGAGGCGTGCAGAACGTGGATACGAGCGTTCATCGCCCAGCCGACGCGAACTGCGTGGAAGAGCAGCGCGTGCAGAAAGCTCTGGGTCGCGACCTCGATTCCGGTGAAGTCGAGCACAACCGCTTCGCCAGAGGCCAGGCTCGCGCGTAGCCTCTCGTCGAGGGTTCCTGCATCCGCGACTTCGCCGGCGGGATCTCGCAGCAGGAACGTCTTCGCGTCCGCCTGCGGTGCTTCGTACGCGAGCCAGCTTCGCGTGGTCGACGCCGGCGTTCGATCGGAGGCGCGCTTCCTGATCACGTCGAGCAGCGCATCACGATCCTGGATCTCGAGCGGGAGCTCGAAGACCGCCAACGTTCCTGGAAATCCAGTCGCGGGCGGTGGCAGCGGCTCGGAAGCGACAAGTCGGGCGGCCCTGACATGACGCTTGACCCTAGCATGTGCACCGAGCGCTCCTGGCCGTGCGCGTCGATGCCGAGACCACTCGAGGGCGAGGATTGGTGCGCCCTTGCCGTCCGGTGCCCGCGAAGGCATACGGGCCGCCATACTGCGGGCGCTCGTGCTCCGGGACCGCCGACCTTCTCGCGTACCGGCGGAAGTAGCGCGGCTGTCCGCGCCAGTAGACGAGCAGGGCGGTGGCAAGCGAGCACGCGGAGTGCCGGATGCACTGCCGGAGGAGGTCCACGCCATCGTCCCAGTTGTGACGCGAGGCGAAACGGTGGAGCAGCGGCCCTTCGATGCGAAGAGCGCTCCAGCGGTGCGTGTGCAAGTCAGCAACAGTGGCGGACATTGTTTCATCCATACATGCGATCGCCACGGCTCGGCGGTGCCTTCCATCACGCCGTCGCGTGGCTCCGGCGCGACGACGGCGCGGCCGTGTACGTCAACGGCGAGGCGGTCTCGCGCTCGCCAACCGTTCCCGTTTCCAGGACCAGTCCCCGGCGATCCCGATCCCGACCCGATCCCGCGGCACAAACCGTCTCCGCGCGTGACGAACGGCTAAGGTGGGGTACTCTCGAGGGGTGGATGCGGGTGAGTTCGACGAGGCGGAGTTCTTTCGCAAGCTCTTCACGTCTGGAGCTCGCGTCTTGCTCATTGGTCGTCAGGCGCTGATCGCCCTCGGGCTCCCCGTCCTCACTGCCGACTACGATCTCTGGGTCGCGTTCGAGGATATCGAGCGCGTCAACGCGTCGCTCGACTCCCTCGGTTTCGTGCCCACCAAGACGCCGGAGGAGGCCCGTCGGCTCGGTCGATATGTGCTCGAGAACAGCGAGCACGTCGACGTGCTCATAGCTCGCTCCGTCTCGACGGTTCAGGCGGTGCCAGTCGCGTTCGAGGACCTCTGGTCTCGTCGCCAAACGGTGCCTCTCTTTCCGGGGGTAGACGTCGCGCTCCCTTCGATCGACGACCTCATCGCGACCAAGCTGTTCGGCGCCCGACAGCGGGACATGGCGGACATCTCTCTTCTCGAAGCTCTCAAGAAGCGAGGCGCTACATGAAGCGACAGACGCTCGACCCCGAGATCGAGGCGCTCCACAACCGCCAGCTGACGGCTGAAGAGGTCGCTGCCTTCCTCGCCAATCCCGTGACGGACGCTGAGATCGCGTCGACCCTCGAGCTCGTCGACTGGTTCGTGCGCCGCTATCCGACCGCCAGAGCGCGCTTCGCGTACAACCGACGCGCTTACGCGCGCGCGGTGGCTCGTCCGACGCTCCCGCTCCGCACACCCGCGCGATAGCTACGGGACTGCGATCGCGCCGGCAGCCGACCGATGTCAACGCGTCGTCCGCGACCGCACCGTCCTGCGGTACGATCCGGCGGGCATGAAGCAGAAGCCTGAGGGCCTCGCGTCGTTTGCATTCGCTTCGTTCGTGGCATGTGCGTGCGCAGGCGCGCTCGGCTGCGCGTCGTCGGCTTCCGATCGCTAGGGCTCGAGGTAGCCGGTCACGCAGGTTCGCGCGGGAATCGTCGAGAGGTCGAGCTTGGGCATGCCCTCAGCTACACCGGCTTCGTTCCCGAGACAACGCTCGCTCCAGCGGCGCGGCCAACGCGTGCATTCTGCAATCGAAGTGTGGTGACGGTGCGAACCTCGAAACGAAGCCCATCTCACTCCTCGGCGTCGGCGGATTCCTTGGTGGCCTTCGGCGCGGCTTGGCTCGCGACCACGGGGAGGTGCTTCTTCGTCTTGGGGGGGAAGATCTTGCCGCGCGCAACGTCCGCGACGTGGACGCGTTCTTCAATACGACGACCATGGTCGTGGCGTTCGGATCCTGACGTTCACGGCGCGGCGCCAGCTTCGCCACGTCGTCCGGAAGCGGCGAGCGGGTCTCGAACGCGAGGGCGGCATCGCCACCGCC
>JAYTBL010001082.1:0-6170 GCA_043736975.1 Polyangiaceae bacterium | reverse complement strand
CGTCGTGGAGACGGTACGCATTCCGCTCGAGCTAGCGGGGCGCTTCTCGGTGTGCGTGAGCTCGCAGGTGGGCTGCGCGCTCGGCTGCACGTTCTGCGCGACCGGCCGCATGGGCCTCACGCGCAACCTCGAGACCTGGGAGATCGTCGAGCAGGTCCGCATCGTCCGCCGCGGCGCCGAGGGGCGGCGCGTCCACGGCGTCGTCTTCCAGGGCATGGGCGAGCCGATGGCGAACCTCGATCGCGTGCTCGCCGCCATCCGCGTGCTCAGCGATCCGAGCGCCCAGGCGATCGACGCGCGCAACATCACGGTTTGTACGTCGGGCTTGCCGGCGGGCATCCGGCGGCTCGCGGCCGAGGCGCCCAAGGTTCGCCTCGGCCTCTCGATCGGCTCCGCGCGGAAGACGGTGCGGCGCTCGCTCATGCCCATCGACCGCGCCCACGGCCTCGCGACCGACGTGGTGGACGCTGCGGCCGAGCACGTGGCGCTGACCGGCCTCGCGCCGCTGTGGGCGATCACGCTCCTCGCGGGTGTCAACGACACCCTCGACGACGCGCACGCCCTCGCCGACCTGGTGATCGCCTTCCGCGCCCGCACCGGCGCGAGCCCGCGCCTCAGCGTCATCCCCTACAACGCGATCGACGAGGGGCCCGCCGGCCAGGCCGACCCGTTCCTGCGCGCCGGCGACGCGAGCGAGCGTGCCTTCCGCGATGCGCTCCGCGAGCGCGGGGTCTTCACGCACAAGCGGTACAGCGGCGGCTCGGACGTCGGCGCCGCGTGCGGTCAGCTCGCCGCGCGCGGCTGAGCGCCACGCCCGCGCGGGTTTCGTGATATCCCGGGCTCGGGATGCGAGAGGCGCGGTCCACGAGGCGCATGCTGCGGGCGGCGCGAAGAGGCGCGGCGATGCTGGGCGTCGGCGCGAGCTTGCTCGCGGCGCGCGGGGCCGCGGCCTCGCCCGAGGATCTCTTCGGCTACGGCGCGCGCACCAGCGCGATGGGCGCCACCGGCACCGCGCACTCCACTGGCTACGAGGCGGCGTGGCACAATCCCGCGCTGTCCTCGGTGGTGCGCGTCCCGAAGCTGACGCTCGGCTACACCGGCGGCGTGCTCCGCCTCGACGCGCAGGGCGATGGCCTGCCGGGACGCATCTCCACCGCGCCGGTGAAGGGCACCACCATCGGCGCCGAGATCCCGGTCCCCCTCGGGGGCCGCTTCGCGCAGCGCGTCGGGCTCTCGCTCGGGTTCTACCAGCCGACCGACGTGGTGGTGCGCGGGCGCGTCCTCTACCCCGAGAAGACGCAGTTCCCGATGGTCGACAACCGCGCGCAGTCGGTCACCATCCGCGCCGCGCTGGGGGCGAGCCTCGGCTACGGCATCCGCGTGGGCGTCGGCTTCGCCGCGCTCGCCGAGCTGGTGGGCACGGTGGTGGCCGCCACCGACGCCACGGGGCGCGTCGGGACGCGGGTGGAGAGCCAGCTCGTCGCGACCTACGCGCCGGTGGTCGGCGCGACCTATGATCTGCCGCTGAACAGCCCCGCGCGCTGGCGCCTCGGCGCCACCTACCGTGGCGAGCAGACGGCGCGCTTCGCGATCGTCATCGACGGTACGAAGCTCAGCTCGCTGCAGATCCCGCTCTTCAACATCTCGGGGCTCGCGCAGTACGATCCCGCGCAGGTCGCGCTCGAGGTGGCGCGCAGCGAAGGGCTCAACGTGCTCGCGGCGCAGGTCGTCTACAAGCGCTGGGGCGCGTTCCCCGGCGTCCTCGAGCCCACCGTGGTGTGCAACGACGGCGGCGCCGGCGCCTGCGGGCTCACGCCGCCGAAGATCGACTGGCACGACACGATCGTGGTGCGCGTCGGCGCCGAGCAGGGCTTCGAACTGCAGCGCGGCGCGGTGGTGCGCGCTCGCGCCGGCGCGTTCTACGAGACCACGCCGCTGCCCAGCGACATCCCCGGCTCCGAGGCGTACGACAGCGGCGTGAAGGGCATCGTCAACCTGCCCACGCGCTACTTCGACAGCAACCGCGTCGCCCTCACCGTGGGCGCCGGGCTGTCGCTCTCGAAGCCGCTGCCGCCCGTCGATCTCGACCTCTTCGCGCAGCACCACGTGCTCCTGCCGCGCACCGTGACGTCGATCGACGGCAGCGGCGGGGTGCTGAGCCGCGGCGAGTCGTCCGGGCACATCACGGTCATCGGCATGACGGTCGGGGTGCGGTTCTGATGGCGCGCCTCCGCCAAGCCTCGCTGCTGCTCGCGGGCGCGCTCGCGCTCGCGCCGCGGCCGGCGCGCGCCAACCCGCCCGACAGCTACGGCTTCGGCTCGCGCGAGACGGCGATGGGCAACGCGGTCGCCGCCGAGACGCGCGGCGTGGCGGCGAACTACTACAACCCGGCGGCGCTCGCGCGGTCGCGCGGGCTCGAAGTATCCATTGGTTACTTCCGCGCCGACCACTCCCTGGAGATGAACGGGCGCGACAACGGGGTCGATCCCGTGAAGGGCGTCAACGCCGGGCTCGTCGCGCCCGGGCGGCTCCTCGGGATCCCGTTCGCGTTCGGCCTCGGCCTGCACCTCCCGGACGACCGCATCTCGCGCGTGCGCGCGCTGCGGCAGGAGCAGCCGCGCTGGGAGCTCTACGACAACCGCAACCAGCGGCTCTATCTGGCCGCGAACCTCGCCATCCAGCCGCTGCCGTGGCTGCAGATCGGCGGCGGCCTCTCCTTCATGTCGTCGACGCGCGGGCAACTCGACATCTCGGGCGCCGCGAACGTCCTCCAGCCCGACGAGTCGCAGCTCCGGCACGAGGTCGACGCCGACCTCACCGCGATCCGGTATCCGCAGGCCGGCATCCGCGTCATCCTCTCCGATGACGTGGCGCTCGCCGCCGTCTACCGCGGTGAGTTCCAGCTGGGCCTCGATCTCGGCGCGCGTCTCCAGGGCGACATCGTCGGCCTCACCACCGCGCTCTACGATCTCGAGACGCACAGCGTGAACAACTTCCTGCCGCAGCAGGTGGTCTTCGGCGGCTCGTGGAAGCTCGCGAAGAACGTACGCGGGACCTTCGACGCGACCTGGATCAACTGGTCGGCCTACGTCCCGCCGGTCGCGCGTCTCGGCGTGGTGCTCGACATCCCGCCGCCGTCGGGCGGCTGGCCGTCCACCATCACGCCCCCGCAGACGCCCGCCGCGACGCGCATCGTCCCGCTGCGCATGCACGACCGGATCATTCCGCATCTGGGGGTGGAGTGGCGTGCCTACAGCTCGCGTCGCCTCGAGGGCTTCGTGCGCGGCGGCTACGAGATCTCGAAGACGCCCATCGAGCCGCAGACCGGGCTCACGAACTACGTCGATCGCGACCGGCACACGCTCTCGCTGGGCCTCGGCGCCAGCGCGCGCAGGCTCGCGAAGGAGCTGCCCGCCTCGCTCTCGCTCGACGCGCACGCCGCGATCAGCGAGCTCATCGAGGACACCACGAAGAAGGCGAGCGCGGCCGACTTCGTGGGCGACTACTCGGCGCGGGGCTTCATCGTGAACCTCGGCCTGACGCTCACCGTCGCCTTCGACGGCTGGGGGACACCCCCGAAGGAGGAGCCATGAGGTGGGGCTCGGCGATGGTGATGCTGGTGGTGCTCGCGGCGTGCGCGACCACCGGCGCGACCGGGGAGGGGGACCGCAACCTGCCGACGGTGGGGGTCGGTCCCTTCCGCAAGCTCGCCGCCGATGAGGTCCGCGAGATCGCGCCGTTCGTGTACGACGACCGGCTCGCCTTCTACCGCGAGCCCGCGGTGGTGGCCGACGGCGACGCAACGCTCCTCTACGTGGTCGCGAAGCGCGAAGGCCGCGACGTGATCGTGCGCACGCGCGCCGCGGACGGCCGCGCGTTCTACGGCTCGACGAGCGATTTTGGCAAGACCGCGCCGGTCGTGCTCGCCGCCGATCAGCCGTGGGAGGGGATCGCGGTGTCGGGACCGTTCGTGCTGCGCACCGCCGCGGGCTTCGTACTCTACTACGCGGCGGCGGGCGGAATCGGCAGCGCGCGCTCCAGCGACGGCCTCACGTTCCAGAAGGACCCCGGGCCGCTTCTGGCGCGCGAGCTCGCCTCGGCCTGGGAGAGCACCGAGGTGCACGCGCCGTCGGCCTACGTGCTCGCGGACGGACGGGTGCGCCTCCTCTACGCGTCCGGCACGTCGATCGGCGAGGCCGAGAGCACGGACGGCGGCGCGCGCTTCACGCGGCTCTCGCCGGCACCGATCCTGGGGCCCGCGCCCGACGCGCCGGCGGGCTCGCTGCTTCCGTACGAGAAGCCGCCGTTCGACACCGCGCGCGTCGCCGATCCCTGCGCATCCCTCGAGACCACGCCCGTGGGGCGCTCCCACCTGCGTGTGCTCTACACGGGTTACGATGCGGCGGGGGTCAGCGCCATCGGCTACGCCGGGCGTTTCGGCGATCAGGGGCCGCTCGAGCGCCAGCCCAACCCCATCTATTCGGTGGGCGCCAGCGAGGCGGCGCCGGCGCTGCTCCAGACCGGCGATACGTCGTACCTCTACGTTCAGCAGGTTCGCCGCGTCGACGACAAGCTCTCGTACCCAGCCATCGCCGCGGCGTACGCGCCAGGCAGCACGCGCCTTCCCACACCCGCCGAGTTTCCCGAGCGCCCCTGAAGCCCGCTCGATTCGGCTCGGCGGCCTGCTGCGGAGTGCTACGTTTTCTCGAGCAATGCTGGTGGGGCTCATTCTCGGCGTCATCTTCGTCACGCCGCTCGTGCTCACGTACCTGTTCGTGATCCGCTGGGCCGACCGCTTCGAGCCGGAGCCGTGGTGGCTCATCGCGGTGGCGTTCGTCTGGGGCGCGATCTTCGCCACCCTGGGCGGCGGCATCACGTCGTCGATCGCCTCGAAGGTCACGAGTGATCTCCTCGGAGCTCGGCCGGACGAGATGGATGTCATCGGCGCCACCGTCTTCGCGCCGGTGTTCGAGGAGGGCTTCAAGGGCCTCGGCGTCTCGCTCATCGCGCTCGCCAGCGCGCTCGGCCTGCGCGAGCTCGACGGCCCGCTCGACGGCGCGATCTACGGCGGCGTCGTCGGCCTCGGCTTCACGCTCACCGAGGACATCCTCTACGTCGCGAACCAGTTTGCCACGAGCGGGTTCGGCGGCTTCGTGTTCCTGCTCTTCCTGCGCACCGTGCTGCTCGGGCTGTCGCACTGCACGTTCACGGCATGCACCGGGCTCGGCTTCGGCATCGCGAGCGAGGCCAAGAGCTGGTGGCTGAAGATCTTCGCGCCGGTCTTCGGCTTCGGCTGCGCGATGCTCATGCACGCCATGCACAACGCGCTGCCCACCATCGGCGGCGGCGTCGGCCTGGTGATGATGCTCGTCATCTCCTGGGGCATCGACCTCCTCTTTTTCCTGCTGCTCGCGCTCCTCGTGGTGCGCGACCGCACGATCGTCATCCGCGAGCTCTTCAACGAGGTCGGCAACCTGCTGCACCCGAAGGAGCTGCAGCTGGTCTCGAGCTACTTCGCGCTGGGCATGAAGAACTGGGGCGTCCTGTTCTCGAGCGGCTGGCGCGCCTTCCGTCTCCGTCGGAAGAAGCAGCTGCAGCTGGTCGAGCTGGCGTTCGTGAAGAGCCGGCGTCGTCGCGGCGAGGCCAGCGCCGATCTCGATCGCAAGGAGGCAGAGCTCCGGCGGGACATCGGCATCGCGAACCGCCAAGGCGTCTGGATCGGCAGCTGACCCTCGCAGGCTCGCGTTCGCTCTGACATCAACGCCCTGGTTTCGCCGCCGCGCGCTCCGGCGATATCCTCATAAACACGGGGGAGTTGCCATCGGCACATGCGTTGCTTGAACATGATGCATGAGACGTCGAGACGCCCTCCTCTGGGCGGCACCGGCGCTGGCCGCGCTCGCTTGCAGCAGCAGCAGCGAGACCAGCTCCCTTGCCGCCGGTGAATCGCCTGGTTCCGACCCTGGATCTTCGAGCGGTGGCGGCGCAGCACCCACCGCGCCTGCGCCCGAGAAGGAGGTCGAGTCCGACTACGAGGCGCCGGTCGCGACCGGGAAGTTCGTGTGGATCGCGAACCCGAGGAGCGGGCGCGTCGCCTACGTCGATGCCGCGACGCTCCAGGTGAAGACGGTGGAGGCCGGCAACGCGCCGACCTTCGTGGCGAAGGTGCC
>JAYTBL010001081.1:0-13850 GCA_043736975.1 Polyangiaceae bacterium | reverse complement strand
AGCACTTCCTTAGATCCTTTTTCGGCGCTGCCCGTAAGAAGGCCCGGCTTGCGGCGTTCCTCGTTCACTCCCGAGGTGTTGGTCATGAAGACCTGGATTTTCCGTGGTGTTGCTCTCGCAATGACGCTCTCCACCGCCCAGGCCATGGCCTGCCCGGTCGGCAACGGAGGAGACGTCCAGCAGCCGCCGAAGCGGCCAATCGTCCAGACCGTCTCGTTCCAGGCCTCCGAGCTCTTCGAGCGCGCGCAGCAGCTCGAGACCGCCGCCGCCTCCCACGAGCGGTCCGCCCAGGCCTCCGAGCGGGACGCCGAGACCCTCGCCAACCGCGCGCGGATCCTCCGCAATCAGGCGGCGCTCGTGAACGCCGCCGACCGCCCCAGCATCTTCGCCGCCGCGGACGAGCTGTCGGCCCGCGCCTCCTCGTCTCGCTCGCTGGCCGCAGAGGACCGGGCGCAGGCCGCCGACCTCCGGATCCAGGCCCGTACCGTCCGCGAGCGCGCGGTGCAGCTCGTCCGCGTGAACAACGGCGGCGGCGGCGGCTGGCGCGCGCGCCCGACCACCACGCAGACGAAGGCCGAGACGACCATCTGACGGCGTGTAGGCACCGGCCGCGTCTTTGCAGGTAGCGGGGAAGAAAGATCTGCCCGCCACGTATCTACTGGCCGGGCGGTGATGAATACCTTTCTCGATCTGGTTGGGTCCGCGCTGCCGACCTCCGGCACGCGGCTTTCGGTCCTCTCGATGGAGCTCCCGCGAGCGATCACGCCTACGGTGGCGGGTCTCACGGTCGGGGCGTTCGTCGGCGTGGTCGGCTTTATCGCCGTCCTCTTGATTGTCGGACGGGGCAGCCGCAGGGGCACCGAGCGCCGGGTGCAGATGCAGCCGATGCAGATGCAGCCGATGCAGGTCAACGTCGACCAGGTCTTCATCCCGCCGTACGGGACGCTGCAGCGCGACACGCCGCTTCCCCCCGCCGCCTTCCAGGTGCCTCCGAGCTCGCATCTCGCGCCCGGTCCTGCGCTCCCGTTCCGTCCCTCGACGAACCTCTCCGCGCGCGCGTTCGCTAAGATGGGGTACGGCGTCGAGGTCGAAGACGAGCGCGACTCGCCGGCGTCCGATCCCGAGGTCATCGTCGAGTGCGCCATGCACGATCTGAGCGACGAGGACATCAAGACGCACGCCTGGGCGTCGCCGTTCCCCGCAGCTCCCGCAGCTCCCGCAGCTCCCGCAGCGCCTGCGGTCCCGGTCTTGGTCTCCGCGATCTTGGTGGTCGAGGAGTCGGGCCCGGTGTCGGCGCCGAAATCAGAGCCTCATCCGCTCGGCGTCATCCCGGCCAGCTCGAGCGCGATGAAGTCGCCGCGCCCCGCCTCCTTTGCGGACCTCGAGATGGACGACGGCGCGACGGAGATCGGCGAGACGTTCTTCGACGAGCCCCCCCAGCCGCGCCGCCGCACCGACCCGCCGAAGATCCGTCCGATTGCCCCGTCCGGCCCGCGTTTTCCGGCCGCGGCAGCGCAGCAGCTCCCGCAGCCGACCCCGCCGCCGTCGCGCGCTCTGCGTTCCGCGCGCGGCTAGCCCTCACATCACCCTTGACGCACCGCGTACGGGGCGCATCTTGACAGCCGTCGTGTGCCCCCGCTGCCGCCAGAACGCCCCCATCGTCTACCGCGGGGTGAATGCGTTCTGCACGGCGTGCGGCGCGCCCCGCTCGGTCCTCGCGAACACGTCCGTCAACCTCGCCGGTCAGCCGTCGAAGGTCGGCGGCCAGGTGACACGCGTCTTCGGCTGGATCACGCTGATCGTCGGCACACTCATCGCGGCTGGGACGTTCGCGGCGTGCAGCGCGATCGTCGGCGCAGGGGCGGCCGCGCCGTTCGTGCTCGCCGTCCCGCTCGCCATCGTGAGCTGGGTGCTCAGCTACTTCCTGCTCAAGGGCGGTAAGTCCCTCGAGAAGTCGGGCGAGGATCGGCAGAAGGCGACGCGCACGCAGGCGGTGTTCGCGCTCGCCAACACACGCGGCGGCATGGTCACGCCCGCGGATCTCGCGATGGCGATCGGCATCTCTCCCAAGGAGGCCGATGACGTGCTCACGTCGATGGCGAAGGAGAGCCCCGACCACGTCAGCATCGAGGTGGACGACAACGGGACGATCTATTACCGATTCGCCGCAGCGCACTGGGGGGCCATCGCGTCGAACCCGGCGAACTGGGAGCGCCCGCGTGCGCCGATGGCGCCCAACGCCGCGCCCAGCCGCACCCGTGCCGCTCCGGCGCCGCCCCCTGCGCGCGTCGCCGAGGATCCGGGCCAGGTCCGCGTCGATCCGCGCGACCCGATCGACGACGAGTACGGCCCCGAGCCGGACGCAGCACAACGCCAAGCCCGCTGACCATGCGCCGCGCGGGGAACGCGAGTCCTGTCGCGCTTCCGGCGCTGCTCGCGCTCGCGTCGTTCATCGCGTCGCTCTTCCTGCTCGCGTGCGCGCCCAAGGTGTCTCCCTCGCCGTCTCCCTCGCCGATCGCGTCGCCCGCCGACGCGAGTGATGCCGCGGTCGCGGCGCTAGCGCCGGATGCTGCGGTGCCGGTCGCCGCGCTGCCCGTGACGACGGCGGTGGCGGCGGCGATCCCCGAGCCCACGCTCGACGAGCTGGTCCTCATTCTCTTCGCCGAGAAGGCCAGTAGCGCGCCCATTCTCGTCGCGTGTCCGGCTGCGCTCGCTGGCGAGGCGCGCATCCGCTGCCTCTACGACGAGCGCTACAAGGGCGACGCCAGAGCCGCGAGCATCGCGCACGAGCTCTGGGTGAAGTGGCGCATCGTCGCAGGCGTCGAGGTCGCGCACACCATGGACGGCGGATACCGCGGAATGATCCGCCTCGAGCCCGCGGTGCCAGTGGGCGCCGACCGCAAGCACCTGGAGTGGGTGGCGAGCGCGATTGCGGACTTCGACGTCTTCTTCGCCGAGCTCGCCGCGTACCGCGACCAGCACACCGACGGCGGCGCCGTCGCGCGCGCGAGCGGCGCGAGGCCCTATCGCTTCCGCCCCATCACGCTGCGCTTCATGCGCTCGATCGGCGCACGCACGCCTGCGGCGTACGCGCACGACTGGACGGTGGCCTACAACTTCATGGGCACGCTGAACATCTCTGCCGACGCGGTGCGCGAGACGATGTTCCACGAGATCTTCCACCTCAACGACGCCGCACACGGCGATTGGTCACCAAAGGCGCTCGGCAAGATCTTCGAAGGCGTCGCCCGGAAGTGCGGCGTCGCGATCCCCTGCCTCACGCCGTACACCCCCAACGACACCGTCGTGCGCGGCGGCACGTACTATTCGTTCCAGCCGGGAAACGGAGTGGGCGAGTACGCCGCCGAGCTCGCGCTCCGCTACTACCGCGAGCAGCGCGCGGCGCTCCGCAAGCTCCCCCGGGTGAAGCCCTTCAAGTGCGGCCCACCGCAGAACGCGGAGGCGTGGGCCCTGATGCGCGACGAGCTCTTCGACGGCGTCGACGCCGTCCCTGCCTGTCCCTGAGTCTCCTCCCGCCTGATCACTCGTCGAGGCGGTCGACGTCGCGGAGCTGAGGGAACATCAGCGCCCACACCACGACCACAACGCAGGTGCCGATGCCGCCCACCAGCACCGCGACGCGCGGCGTCAGCCACTCCGCGGTCACGCCTGACTCGAACTCGCCGAGCTCGTTGGAGGCGCCGATGAAGACCATGTTCACGGCGCTCACCCGCCCGCGCATCTCGTCGGGCGTGCGAGTCTGGATGAGCGTCGAGCGCACGACCACGCTGATCATGTCCGACGCGCCGAGGACCAGCAGCGCGACCAGCGATACCGCGAAGCTGCGTGACACGCCGAACACGATTGTCGCGATCCCGAAGAGAAAGACGCAGAAGAACATGACGAGGCCGGCGCGGTGGCGCAGCGGGAACTTCGCGAGCAGCAACGCGACCGCCGACGCTCCGACCGCCGGAGCGCTGCGCAGCATACCCATGCCCCAGGGACCCACGCCCAGATCGTGCGCGAAGATCGGCAGGAGCGCCACCGCGCCGCCGAGGAGCACCGCGAAGAGATCGAGCGAGATCGCCCCGAGTATCGGCTTGTTCGACCACACGTAGCGGATGCCCGCGAGCAGCGTGGACCAGCTCGGCGGCTCGCGGCGCTTCACGTCGGTGGCGACCGCCGCCTCGCCGATCCCCACCACCGAGAGGAACGCGAGGAACGCCATCACCGTGCACGCCGCGTAGACGATCTCGGGCCGCCCGGTCGCGGCGTAGAGCGCGCCGCCGATCGACGGCCCCGCGATCATCGCGAGCTGCCACGAGGAGGAGCCGAGCGCGACCGCGCGCTCGAGCTCGCTGCGCGCGACCAGGCTCGGCATGAGCGCCTGTCCGGCCGGGCCGCTGAACGCGCGGATGGTCCCCAGCAGGCCGAGCACCACGTAGATGGGCAGCAGGCTGCGCGCCTTGGGCTCGCCGAAGAGCAGCGCGCGCGTCGGCTCGTAGGCCATCGCGGTGAGGCTCGCCGCGCAGAGCACGACGCCCAGGTGGCACAGCATCAGGATGCTGCGCCGATCGCGGCGATCGGCGACGTGCCCGCCGGGCAGCGCGAGCAGGAACCCCGGCAGGAAGAGCGCGAGCCCGGAGAAGCCGAGCGCCAGCGCGCGTCCCGTGATCTGATAGACCTGCCAGCCGACCGCGACGGAGAGCATCTGCGTCGCGACGATGAGCGAGACGCGCGACGCGAGGTAGTACGCGTAGCGCCGGTTGCGCAAGAGCTCGCGGATACCGCCTCCCGACGCCATCAGAGGTCGATCTGCGTGCCGATCTCGATGACCTGATCCGGCGGCAGCTTGAAGTGCGCCGTGGCAGGCCGCGAGTTGCGGGACAGGATCGCGAAGAGCGTCTCTTCGATCTCCCCCATGCGTCCGGTGGGGAGCGCGAGGATGGTCTCGCGTCCCAGGAAGTAGGTCACGTGCTCGAGGTCGACCTCGAGATCGAGCCCCGCCTGCCGGGCCTCGCGGAGCAGCGCCGGGACGTCGGGTGTCTCCATGAAGCCGTACGTTCCGGTGACGCGGTGGAGCCCGCCTCCCAGCTTCTCCACCGTCGTGCGCTTCACGCGGTGCGAGTACGGAACGCGGGCGGTGTGGACGGTGAGGATGATGAGGTTCTCGTGCAGGACGCGGAGCCGCTGCACGTGGTGCACGAGCACCGGCGGCACGCCGTCGGCGATCGAGGTCATGACCACGGCCGTGCCCTTGATGCGGCACTCCAGCGTGTCCTTTTTGCCCGTGTACTCGGCGAGGAAGTCGGCGACGGGCATGGCCTTGTGCATCAGCGCGTCGGCGAGCATGCGCCGCCCGCGGCGCCAGATGACCATGAACGTGAAGAAGAAGAGGCCGATCACGATCGGTACGTACCCGCCATGGAAGAACTTCGCCGCGTTCGCGACGAAGAACGGGATGTCGAACGCGAGGAAGAACAACAGCAGCGGGATCGCCTTCCAGAGCGGCCATTTCCAGGTCTGGTGCACGACCACGAAGAACACGATCGAGGTGATGGCCATCGTGCCCGTCACCGCGATGCCATAGGCGGCGGCGAGCTTCGAGGAGCCGCCCGCCCACGCCACCAGCGCGATGCACGCGGCGGCGAGCAGCCAGTTGATCTCCGGGATGTAGATCTGCCCCTCGGCGTCGCCCGACGTGTGCTTGATGCTGACGCGCGGGAAGAAGCCGAGCTGCACCGCCTGGTTCGTCAGCGAGAAGGCGCCGCTGATCAGGGCCTGCGAGGCGATGATGGTCGACGCCGTGGCCAGGCCGACCAGCGCGTAGGTGGCGAGCCCGCGCGGCACCATCGCGTAGAAGGGATTGGTGGCGGTCGCCGGGTTGGCAAGCACCAGCGCGCCCATCCCGAAGTACGCGAGCAGCAGGGAGGGAAAGACGAGCGCCAGCCAGGCGAGCCGGATGGGGCGCGCGCCGAAGTGACCCATGTCCGCATAGAGGGCCTCGCCGCCGGTGATGGTGAGCACCACGGATCCGAGCACCGCGATGCCCTTGATCTTGTGCTCGGCGAAGAACGCGATGGCGTGGCGCGGGTCGACAGCCACCAGCACGCCCGGGCTCTTCGCGAGGTGGTAGCCGCCGAGCCCGGCGAGGGTGAAGAACCACACCACCATGACCGGTCCGAACAGCCTTCCGACCTTCTCGGTGCCGCGGCTCTGGATCGAGAAGAGCACCAGCAGGAGCGCGCAGGTGATGGGCACGACGTACACCTTCAGCGCGGAAGCCTCCTCACCCAGGCCTTCCACCGCGGAGAGGACGCTGATCGCGGGCGTGATCATCCCGTCGCCGTAGAGCAGCGAGGCCCCGGCAATCACCAGGAGCGCGACGAACCCGATCGAGGCGCCGCGCCCGCGCATACGGGATGGGGCCAGCGCGAGGAGCGCGAGGATGCCGCCCTCGCCTTGGTTGTCGGCGCGCATCACGAAGACGAGGTACTTCACGGTCACGACGAGCGTGAGCGACCACACGATGAGCGAGAGCACGCCGAGCACGTTCGCGCGCGTCGCCTCGAGGCCGTGCTCCCCGCTCATGCACTCCTTGAACGCGTAGAGCGGGCTGGTCCCGATGTCGCCGAAGACGATGCCGATGGCCCCCAGCATCATCCCCGCGAGCGGCCCGGGCGGGTGGTGGTGCCCTTCATGCTCCAGCTTGTTGGCGGCGGCGGCGGCGGCGGGGAGAGGATGACGGATGCTGGGGGGTATGACGCCGGTATTCGAGGGTTTTTCAGGGCTCATCCGTCGCTCGCGTCGTGGAGTTGTGTCCGATTCCTGACCGTTCCATGACAGGGCGGCTTGTAAGGTAAAGGCATGAAGAAGCGCTTCGGTTGGCTCGTGAGCCTTCCGTTCTACCTCGTCCACGTAGCCGCCGTCGTCGGCGTTGCGATGGTCGGGTGGTCGTGGAAGGGCGCGCTCCTCGCGCTCGTTCTCTACTACGTCCGGATGTTCGGCGTCACGGGCGGCTACCACCGCTACTTCGCGCACCGAACCTATCGTACGAGCCGCGCGTTCCAGTTCGTCCTCGCGTGCCTCGCGCAGACGAGCATCCAGAAGGGCGCGCTGTGGTGGGCTGCCCACCATCGCGATCACCACAAGTACTCGGACACTCCGAAGGACCCGCACTCGTTCCGCGACTACGGCTTCTGGTACTCGCACGTCGGCTGGATCCTCTCGCGTGACACCGAGGACACGGACTTCTCGAAGATCGGTGACCTCGCGCGCTATCCCGAGCTCCGCTGGCTCAACACCTGGCACGTCGTGCCGGCGGTGGCGCTCGCCGTGGCGCTCTACGTCATCGGTGGCCCCGTCGCCCTCGTCTACGGGTTCTTCGTCTCCACGACCCTGCTCTGGCACGGGACCTTCACGATCAACTCGCTCTCGCACATCTTCGGCAAGCGTCGCTACACCACGACGGACGAGAGCAAGAACAACCCCATCCTCGCCATCGTGACGATGGGCGAGGGCTGGCACAACAACCACCACTACTACCCGCGCTCTGCGCGTCAGGGGTTCTTCTGGTGGGAGATCGACGTGTCCTTCTACGTGCTGAAGGGCCTAGAGGCGGTCGGTCTGGTGTGGGATCTCCACGTCCCCTCGGCGAAGGTCATCGCCGGCGAGCACGCCATCAAGGGAGTGAAGCAGCCAGCCTCTGCGCTCATCGGCGCCGCAGTCGCGCCGGCGCCGGCGCTCTCGTCGCCGGCGCTCGCAGCGTTCATCGCGGAGTAGTAGCCGCTCGTCTCAGTCGTCGCGACGGGGCGGCTTGCGGGCCGCCTTCTTCGCGCCGACCTTCTTCTTGGTCGTGAGGCGCTTGACCTTCGAGCCCTTGGTCGGCTTCGTCGGCTTGCGCTTTTTTGGCACGACCAGCGCCTTGAGGATGATCTCGCGGAGCTTCTCGCGCGCGTCGGCGAGGTTCTTCGACTGGTCGCGGGTCTTCTGGCTCGTCACGAGGACGCGGCCCTCGGCATCGAGCGTGTTCTTCGCGATGACGCGGAGCCGCGCCTTGATGGCGTCGGTGAGGGCCACCGAGTCCTCGAGGTCGAACGTGAGCTCGATCTTGGAGGAGACCTTGTTCACGTTCTGGCCGCCGGGCCCGGAGGCGCGCACGGCGGTCCATTCGAGGTCGTGACCGGGGACAGTGACCTTGGCGTCGATGACGAGCGGCGTGCTCATGAGGACCACCGTCGTCGCATCATCCGAGGACACAAGCAAGAGGTCAGCGGGGGGTGGATCAGGCGTTAATCAGTTCGCTCAGCCTCGCTCAGCCTCGCTCAGCCCCGCTCAGCCCCGCTCAGCCCCGCTCAGCCCCCCCGTCCTCGAGCACGAGGCGCGTCGCGCCCGCCACCCCGAACGGCAGGACCAGCAGGGCGACGCCCGGGATCAGGAGGAGCGCGCCCGTCGCCACGCCGAAGCCCAGCACCGCCATGAAGTTCCTCCGCATGAAGGCGAGGCGATCGCTCACCGAGTGCCCCCGCTGCGAGAGCGGGTAGTCGAGGAGATCGTAGGCGACGAGCAGCCCTGTCACCACGAACTTCAGGGGGATGGTGACCACGCCGGCGGGCGGGAAGAGGAACGTCACCAGCGCGAGCAGGCCGAGCACCGGCAGCCCGATGGCGAGCGCGGTGAGGCTCACGCGGAGCGAGCGCAGCGCGCCGGCCACGAGCGGCTGGTCGGGCCAGACGCGGCCGCCGCGCGCGAGCTCCTGCTTGCGGGCGATGGCATCGAGCGCGAAGCCGGAGAGCGGCTGCGCGAGCGACATCGCGACGAAGAAGGCGATCACCAGCCCCATCGCCCAGAAGAGGAGCTTCAGCGCCCAGATGCCGGCCGTGCCCCACGCGCTCGAGGGATCGCCGGCGATGCGCAGCGCGAGCTCGCTGCCGCCCCAGATCGCCAGCGCGCTCGTACCGCCGAACAGCGCCGTGGCCACCGCCATCGGGATCAGCGACCAGCCCCACGCCGACGGCGTGGTCACGATGAAGCCGAGACCCCCGAGGATCGCGCGCACGCCGGAGACGAAGCCGAGGCCCTTCACGCGCCGAAGCTAACCACCGGGCTCTTCCTTTGCCACTCCCCGTGCGCCCTCCGTTCGCTACCATGAAGGAGTGAAAGGCATCGCCCTCCTGGCACTGCTCGCGCTCGCGGGGTGCAAGAGCTCCTCGACGTCGACCTCCACGACCAGCGCGCCTTCCCCGGGGGTCGCCAGCACCGCGGAGATCCGCTGGAAGGATGCGGGCCCGGCCGACTTCGCGGTCCTCGACCGAGTGATGGCGCTGCCTACGGGCGAGCTCCCCGATCAGGCGCACCCGGCGGTGACGCAGGACGAGCAGGGCAAGCGCTTTGCGCTCCCGCTGCCGTCGGGCGAGACGCGCTACGTTTACCTGGTCGCGAGCAGCCTCTATCTCGGCGCGCGCACCAAGAGCGCGGCGGACTTCGGGCCCGCCACCGATCTCGATCACGCGCTGGGCCCGCTCTTCGAGAACGCCGGGGCCCGGCGCAGCAAGCTCGTCGCCGACGTGGCGAAGGCGCTGGGCGACGCGGGCGTGGCACGCCTGCTGATCGCGGGCGGCGCGGTGGACGGCCGCGACTGGGACGACGCGTACGCGAAGCTCCCCGAGGCCAGCCAGGCGCAGGTGAAGACCGGCCTCGCCGCGACGCTCGAGAAGGGCAAGCCGTCCGTGGGGCTCCGTCATGCCGTCGCGCTCCTGCCGCTGCGCGAGCCGGCTCGCGCCCCGGCGCTCGCGGCCCGGATCCGCGAGCTCGCCGACGGCCTGCACGAGCCGCGCGGCTCGGCGGTGATGCTCCGCGCGCTGATCACGCTCGACAAGGCGCAGGCCGGCGCGGTCGGGTGCGACGTCCTGGAGCGCACGCCGCTCGAGCCGAACCTCGCGCGCGGCAACCCCGAGGAGGTCGACGCGCCCGGGCGCGAGCTGCTCGCGGAGGCGGCGCTCCTCGCCATCGCGACCGCGGGCAGCGACTGCAAGCACGTCGCGCCGCTGCTCGGCGACGAGATGTGTCAGCCCTCGTTCCGCTGCGGTCCGGGCGGCCCGCTCGACGGCCGCGAGACCTCCAAGCAGGACGAGCCGCTGTGCACCAAGGAGCAGCTCGCGACCGCCGCCGCGAAGGATCTCGATCGCCAGCCCGCCGACGTCCTCGGTCTCACCGCCGCGGCCCGGCCGCATCTCTACGCGTTCGCCGCGCTCCTCGCGTCCAACAAGGTCCCCGAGACCTTTCTCGCCGCGCATGCGCGCCGGCGCTACGAGCTCACGCAGCCGGCCGCGCCTTCCTGCGAGGGCGCAGGCGATCCCGGAACGCCATGCCACTGCGACGAGGCGGTGGTCCGTGACCAGGCGTGCCGGCACCCGGGCAGCAAGGTGGTGAGCGTCGGCACGTGCAAGTTCGCGGTCGACGAGAAGCAGAAGAAGCTGCTCGACGTCGTCGTCACCACGCCACCCTGATCACTCGAGCGGCGGCGAGGCGCGCGCGCGGTCCTTCTTCGCCTCGAGCGCCTCGAGCGTCTTCGGCCAGTCGCCCTTCATGAGCCGCGACAGCGAGCGATCGGCGAGCAGCTTGTTGTCGGTCTGGCACGTGGGGCAGTAGTTCATCTCGTTGTCGGCGTAGCGGATGCGCTGCACGGGCTTTCGACAACGCGGGCACGGCTGACCATACTTGCCGTGCACCGCCATCTCCGGCTGGAACGCCGTGACCTTCTCCGGGAAGTCCCCGGAGCGGGCGCGGAGCCGGTCTCTCCACGTTGTGAGCACCTCGAGGATCGAGGCATGGAGGTGGCGGATCTCCTCGTCGTCGAGGCGCGAGGTGAGCTTCACCGGCGACATCCGCGCATGGTGCAAGATCTCGTCGGAGTACGCGTTGCCGATACCGCTGAAGAGATGGGGATCGGTGAGCGCGCGCTTCAGCGTGTGGTTCTCGGAGCGCAGGCGCTCGGCGAAGGCGTCGGGGCTGGCGGCGAGGACCTCGAGCCCGTCGGGCGCGAGCGCGGCGAGCGCCTCCGCACCGCGCACCAGGTGGAGGCTCGCGCGCTTCTTGCCGCTCGCCTCGGTGAGCAGGAGCGTGCCGGCCTCCTTCAAACGCGCGGTCTTCGCCGCCTTCGACCCGCTGCCCGCGGCTGCGAAGTCGAACGCCGCGAGGCCGATCTTGCCGGGCACGCCGGCCCCGTGATCCTTCCAGCGGAAGCGCCCGGCGATCATCAGGTGGACGACGAGATGCAGCGGCTCGTCGTTCTTCGTCTCCGGCGCGAAGCTGAAGACGATGCGCTTGCCGAGGCGTGATACGCCGCGCACCTCCTGCCCGAACACCGTCGCGATTGGCGGCACGGCGGTCCGCAGGAGGAAGGGGCTCGCGAGGCGCACGCGCTCGAGCGCGTGCCCCACGGTGCGGCGGGCGAGATGCTCGACGTAGACATCGACGTCCGGCAGCTCCGGCATGCCGGAGAGCGTAGCGCATCTTTCAGGGGCGAGGTCGGGCCCGGCGGCGGAGCCACGAGACCGCGCCGATGCCGCAGACCATCGCGAACACCCAGCTACCGAACGCGGTCCGGCGCTTCGGCGCGCTGATGCACGAGCGCCCGCTGTTGCCGCTGCCGTCGCTGCCCGAGGTCGCGCGGTCCTCGTCGGCGTACGCCGAGGCGTAGTAGACGTTGCTCACGATGGTCTGGCTGTCGGCCGGCTCGAGCTCGAGGTCACCTCCGCCGAGCGTGCTCGAAGGCAAGGACGCGCGGAAGCGCGTCACCCAGACGTCGCGCGGATGGAGCCCGCGCAGCGCGGTGTCGAGGTCGTCGAGGTACAGGCATACGCCCTTCGACACCGGGGGCGTCGTGGTGCCGCTGTCCTGTTCGGGCGGCACGCTCGCGTCGCGGGGCGCGCTGGCGTCGGCGCCGCCGTCGTCGTCGCCGGCATCGACGTCACCGGCGTCGGGGTCGCCGGCATCGATCTCCCCGGAGTCGACGCCCGCGTCCTGCGGATCGAGGTTCCCGGCATCCTGCTCGACTCCCGCGTCTTGCGTGCTGCGACAGGGCGTGAAGTCCGGCGGCTTCGTGGGGCTGGTGGTGCCCGAGGAGGACGAGGGCGGGGTGATCGCGCCTGGCGCCCTGCACTGCGCGTAGTAGGTGTCGGCGAGGCCTGGGTTGGGGCTGTTCGTCAGGCCCGCCGCCGCGAAGTCGGCGTTCGGGTCGTAGCGGCCGCCGAAGCGCGGATCGCTCGCGGTGAAGAGCTGCGGCTTGTTCGCGTACTCCGCGACCCAGGTGCGCCCGCCGGCGCCGGCCATCACCTCCTGCGTGAGCGCCTCGTAGTTCGAGCGGTCCAGCACCCGGTCCCACCGCACCTTCGACGCATCGACGACGCCGTGCGGGAAGTTGCTCGGCTGGTAGCGCCCCTCCGAGATGACGTAGAGCGTGAGCCCGACCTTCGCGCCGACGCCCGCCGCGACCATGCGCAGCGGCAGCGTGGGATCGGCTCCGGGCGTCACGATGCGCACCGGCTGCATCGCGCGCTCGCCGCAGTCGGGGCGCAGGCGCAGCGCGAGGAAGTCGAACGACTCGGCGACGTACGCGTCGATGGTGGGCGCGATGCCGTCGGGGATCGCGAACGCGTGGCTCTTGAGCCAGGCGCGCAGCGCGCCGGGATCGGTGGCGCGCAGGGTGACGGTCTCGTAGGGCCCGACCACGGACTGCGAGAGCACCTGCACCTGCCCGGCGCCGGGACCGGCGCTGGTGCTGTCGGCCTGGCTGCTGCTGCAGCCGGTCAGCCCGCAGCCCATCGCCCCTCCGTAGGTCCTCGGGGCATAGACGACCGGCTGCGTGCTCGTGTCGAGCGCGGTGAAGAACGCGTCGTTCGAGAGCTCCAGCTTCGCGCCGGCGCGCACGGGCAGGACCCACGCGAACTCGGCGGGGTCGCCGCTATAGCGGATCTGATCCCAGAGCACCGTCTGCTTCGTGGAGATCGACAGCGCCATGCGGTGATCGGTGACGACGCTGCGCTCCGACTCTTGCCGCGGGGGCGGCGTGAAACATCCGCCGCAAGCATCGGCCACGTTCGGTTCGAGCAGCGCGCAGGCCGACGCCAGCGCCATGCACAGGAGCAAGGGCTTCTTCATCACATCCTCCGAAGCGCCGTGAGCTGACAGCGGCTTCTGCCGTGCCACTTCGCAATGCGCGTGCCGGCGTGGCACAGGTCGTCCGGGATCGAGGTTGAGCCTTAAAAACAGGCAGATCGTGGGGCGCGGAGCGGCTCTCGACCCGGACTTCGTCCACGATCGGCCTGACACGTGCGCCATAGCGCTCGCGCTTCGGATCGAGTGACAGGGGGACTATCGTGCTGCCGTGAACGACTCCTTCACCATTCGCGCCATGACCCACGCCGATCTCGAGGTGGTGGGGCGTCTCGCCGCCGAGCTGGTCGCGATGCACCACGCGCTCGATCCGCTGCGCTTCATCCATCTCCCCGATGCGGCGAAGGGGTATGCCGGCTACCTGGAGAGCGAGCTGAAGAAGGCGCGCGTCGTCCTCCTCGTGGCGGAGCGCGCGAGCGATCACGCCGTGGTCGGCTACACGTACGGGCGCCTGGAGGGCCGCGACTACAACGCGCTGCTCGATGCCGCGGGGAAGCTCGAGGACGTGTACGTCGACGCGTCGGTCCGCGGACGAGGCGTCGGCGAGCAGCTCGTTCGCGCGCTCCTCGCGCGGCTCTCCGAGAAGGGCGCGCCGCGCGTGGTGCTGATGACCGCGACGAAGAACGAGAGCGCGCAGCGCCTCTTCGCGCGCCTCGGCTTCCGCGCGACCATGC
>JAYTBL010001080.1:0-13867 GCA_043736975.1 Polyangiaceae bacterium | reverse complement strand
TCATCCAGGGCACGCCCGACGAGTCGCTCGTCACCGGCAAGCCGCCGGGGCCGATGGTGGTGATCCAGGGCATCACGCTCTTCGACGACAGCCTCGCGCAGACGATCGCCGGACCGGTGCCCGCCACCGCCACCACCGCGGCGCTGCGCGACCACCTGACCGTGCTCGTGCGTCCCGCCGCGCTGTGCTTCGATCCGCGCCGCGTCGATGCGGGCGGGCTGCTCGTCACGCCGCACCTGACCGCCCGCAGCGCCGATGCCACCGAGGCCGGCGACAAACCGCTGTTCGATCCCAAGACCGTGCTGAAGCAGCGCATCATTCGCGAGATCAAAGAGGGCTGCCTCCCCAAAGGGCGCTACGCCATCACGCTCGTCTACCCGACCGGACAGGCCTGGACGGTGCCGAACGAGATGGGCGGCTGCGCGCCCTCCGAGGGCACGCTCGGCCCCAGCGGCAACATCTCCACCTGCTCGGCCAAGCCACGGCCGGTGCTGCTCTCGCAGGGCGCGCGCGCGGTGCTCGAGGTCGTCGACGCGCGCCCCGAGGACCAGGCGACGTGCGCCGCTCACCCCGTGCCCGACGTGTGCACCAAGCTGTGATGAAGGATCTCGCTCCGAGCGTCGTCGTGATCGGCAACTTCGACGGGGTGCACCTCGGCCACCAAGCGGTGCTCCGTCAGGCGCGGACGCTCGCCGATGCGCGCTCCCTGCGCTGCGTGGTGCTCACCTTCGACCCACACCCCAGCGAGGTGCTCGGGCGAGGGTTGCCTCCGCGGCTCACCACGTTACCGCGTCGTATCGAGCTGCTGCGCCAGCACGGCGCGACGGACGTGGCGGTCGAGCCGTTCACGATGGAGCTCGCGGCCTGGTCGCCGGAGCGCTTCGCCGAGGAGCTGCTCGCGATGCGCCTCGGGACGCGTGCGGTGGTGGTGGGTGAGAACTTCCGCTTCGGGAACAAGCGCGCCGGGGACTTCGCGACGCTCCAGGAGCTGGGCGCGAAGCTCGGCTTCGAAGCGGTCGCCGCCGAGGTGGCCGGCGATGGCGAGGGGCCGTTCTCCAGCACGCGCATCCGCGACGCCATCGCGGCGGGCGACGTGGGGAGGGCCGCGGCGATCCTGGCGCGCCCGCACGCGCTGAGCGGGGTGGTGGAGCACGGGGACGCGCGCGGAAGGACCATCGGGTTCCCGACCGCGAACCTGGGGGGCGTCGAGGAGATGCTGCCCGCCTACGGGGTGTACGCGGTGCGCGTGGGCGGCGAGAAGGGCGTCATGAACGTCGGCGTGCGGCCCACGGTGGACGGGCACGTCCTGCGGATCGAAGTTCACCTGTTCGACTTCGACCTCGATCTCTATGGGCAGCGGCTCGACGTCGACCTCGTCGCCCGCCTGCGCGGGGAGCAGAAGTTCGGCAGCCTCGACGACCTGCGCGCCCAGATCGCAAAAGACGCGGAAGACGCGCGAAGAGCCCTATAGTTGCTTCCATGGACCGCGGGGAGCTCGAGGGTCTCGACCGGGAGAGCCTGGTCGTGCACGCGCAGGCCGCGGGCATCCGGCGCGCGCGCATCCTCACGCGCCCCGAGCTGATCGACGAGCTGCTCCGCCTCGATCCCTCGGTCGACGAGGGGCAGCTCCGGCGGAGCCGCGGCTTCTTCGGCCGCGCGCGCGATCTCGTGGCCCGCGTGGTGGAGCGCGGGCTCCACCTGCCCGACGCCGCCGACCGCATCCGCGAGCTGACCGGCGCCGAGGTGCCGTATGCCGCGCCGCGCATCGAGCCGCAGGCCATGCCCACCGTGACGCTCGCGGAGATCTACGCCGCGCAAGGGCACCACAAGCGCGCGATCGAGACGCTCCGGCGCGTGCTCGAGCGCGAGCCCGATCACGCGGCCGCGCAGTCGCTCCTCGCGCGCCTCGAGGACCACGGGTACGTGGCGCCGGCCCCGGCGCTGCCGCCCGAGCCGGAGATCGAGATCGATCTCGGCGGGGGCGAGGACCAGGAGCGCGCGGCGGAGACCGTCGATCGCGACGCGCTCGGCGAGGCGCAGACCACCGAAACGAGCACGCTGGGCACGCACTTCGTCGCCGGACCCTCGTACGGCGACGACGATGGCGCAGAGTTTCATCTCGCCCCGGAGAGCGCGCGTGAGGCGCCGACCGAGGAGCGCGTGGAGCGCCTCGAGATCCCCGCCTCGCGGACGCACGCGATCATCGGCGCCGAGGACAAGGACGTCGACGCGCTCGCCGAGACCGGCGTGGTCGCGGTCGTCACCGAGCCCGAGCCCGAGGAAGATGACGAATGCTTCGCCATCCCGGTCGGCCACGGTCGCATGTTCGTGCGCTGGCGCGTCTCGTTCGTGGCCATCGGGGCGCGGCTCGGCGCGCGACCGCGTGGGCGCTTCGTGGTGCGCGCGAGCGTCGTGATGCCGTCGTGGGACGGCCCGCTCACCGAGATCCGCGATCTCGCGATCGATCCCGACGCGGACGAGGTGGTGCTCGACGCGTTGCCCGCGCCGGCGGTGGTGCGCGTGGCGGTGGGCTGGCGCGACGGCGAGGAGTTCGTGCCGTTCGCGCACTCGCCGGCGCTTCAGCAGACCGCAGCGCGGGGGCTCGCGGTGTGGACGCCGCGCGGCCTGGTGCCGGTCCAGCTCGAGGACCCGCGCGCCGCGCCGATCGCGCTCGCGCTCGATCGGTCACGGATCGCCGAGGTCCGAGGGTAAGGCGCGGCGATGTCCGAGGATCTGTTGCTCTACGCGCAGCTCGGATACGCCGATCACATCTCGAGGCTCGTCGCCGAGGGGACGGATCCCGACTGGCGCCGCGAGGACGGCGTCACCACGCTCATGATCGCCGCGCTCACGGGACGGCTCACCATCATGGAGGCGCTGATCGACGCTGGCGCGACCGTCGATCTCCAGGCGCCCGACGGGATGACCGCGCTGCTCGCCGCGACCGCGTTCGCGCGCACGACGCGCGAGATCGCAGCCATCGAGCTGCTCCTGGCGCGCGGCGCGGACCCCAACCTCGCGAACAGCGAGGGCAACGACGGGCTGATGATGACGGCCCGCCACGCTCTCTACGAGGGGGTGCTGGTGATGCTCAAGGCGGGCGCCGATCCCAGGCGCGCGAACCGGTTCGGTACCACCGCGCTCATGCAGGCGTCGCGCGGTCACCTGGTGGAGACCGCGCGCATGCTCATCCGAGCCGGCGCCGATCCGATGCAGAAGGACGAGCGCGGGCTGACCGCGTCGCGCTACGCGCAGGAGCTCGGTAAGCCTCCGCCCGAGCTCGAGTCGATCCTCGGCCCCGGCGAGCTGGGGGGCGGCGCGGCGGCGACGTCGCGGCAGGCGTGCCGCTTCGACAAGACCAACTTCCGGCTGAAGCTGATCGGCTCGTGGTCGGAGACGGCCGAGACCGACGAGGGGCTCGAGATCGTGGAGACCACGGGCGAACGGCAGATCGTGGTGAGCGTCACGCACCTGCCGACCGAGCTCGATGCCGACGAGCGCCACGACGCCATCGCGCGCCGCGTCCGCGAGCACATGGGCGAGCTGGGGAAGGACGCGGGCGACTGTCGCTTCTCGGAGTTGCGCTTCGCGGAGGCGAGCGACGCGATCCAGGCGCGCTTCCACGGGGTGAGCGAGGGCAACACGTCGTTCTTCGCGGTGTGCGTGTATGCGGCGCCGCTGAAGTTCGTCACGCTGACGTACCGCGATTTCCGCCCGAACTTCACGGAAGAAGCGCGAGGTCGCCAGGCCAGCGAGAGCGTCGCCAGCTTCCGCGTGAAGTAGGTCTCAGATGACGTCGAGCGGGTAGCCGCCGTCGGTGCACGCACGCTGGGCGATCGACTTGCGGAGCTCGTCGTCGTTCTCGTCCATCGCCGCGACCTGCTCGGCCATGCGGCGCTTCGCGCTCGAGGCGAACACCGAGGCGAGATCGATCTCGCGGCGCGAGCCCTCCTCGCCGCGGCGCTCGATGGCGCGCGTCGCGCGCGAGATCACCGCGGCCAGCGCGTAGAGATCGATGGCGAGGTCGGCCATGCGCTTCTGCGTGTACTGCATCTCGTGAATCTGGCTGCCGTGGCGGCGAAGCACCTTGTCCACCGACTTCGCGAGGTGCCCCGTGTACTCCTCGAACAGCACCGACTCGCGCGCGAGCACGGGATGCGCCTTCGAGAAGCGCTCGCGGCCGAGCGCGCTGCGCGCCTTGCGGAGCGCGAAGTCGCTGAGGAGGCCGAAGCCCTTGATCGGCTCGCGGAGGGCCCTGGAGACCTCTTCGATCTCGCGCCCCGGTCCCTGCATGCCGGAGAGCGCGATGAAGCAGCGCAGGATCTCGTTCGTGCCCTCGTAGACCATCGCGATGCGCGCATCGCGGAGCATGCGCTCCCACGGCTGCGAGCGCATGTAGCCGAGCGCGCCGGCGATCTGGGTGGCCTCGTTCGCGACGCGCCAGAGCGTCTCCGAGCCGAAGACCTTGCAGATCGCGCTCTCCACCGTGAAGTCGCTGCTGCCGGCGTCGACCAGGCCCGTCGTCAGGTACGTCATGCTCTCGAGCGCGAAGAGCTCGCTGCTCATCTGCGCGATCTTGTCGCGCACCAGCCCGAACTCCGAGATGTTGCGGCCGAAGGCCTTGCGCTCGTTCACCCGGTCGACCGACATGAGGAGCAGGCGCTTGCCCTTGCCGATGCAGCTCGAGGCGAGCGAGAGGCGAGCGTGGCTGAAGACCTCCATGGCGACTTTGTAGCCGCGGCCCACCTCGCCGAGCACCTGGTCCTTGGGCACGCGCACCTTGTCGAACGTGACCGCGGTGGTCGACGTGGCGCGCACGCCGAGCTTGTCGTCGTTCACGCCGGAGGCGACGCCGCGGCCGCGCTCCACGACGAACGCGGTGAGCTTCGGCTTGGCGCCCTCGTCGGCCGGGGACGTGCGAGCGAAGACGATGAACACGTCGGCGATGCCGCCGTTCGTGACCCAGGCCTTCTCGCCGGTCAGGACGTACACGTCGCCGTCGCGATCAGCGCGGGTAGTGGTCGAGGCGGCGTCACTCCCCGCGCCGATCTCGGCGAGCGCGAAGGCGGCGACCAGCTCGCCGCTCGCGAGCCGCGGGAGCCAGCGCGCCTTGAGCCCGTCCGAGCCGAAGAGCAGGAGCGCGGCGGTGCCGAGCGAGGAGTGGGCCGAGAGGGTCATCGCGAGGTTCGCGTCGACGCCCGCGACCTCCTGGATGGCCCGCGCGTATGCGGTCATGCCGAGCCCGGTCCCGCCGTGAGGCTTGGGGACGGCCAGGCCGAAGAGGCCGAGCGACTTGAGCCCGGTCAGGAGCTCGGGCGCGATCTTCTCCTCGCGATCGAGGAGCGCCGAGTCCACGTTCTTCGCGGCGAAGCGGCGAAAGCCCTCGAGGAGGGCGTGGAGCTCGTCGGCCTCGCCGCGGCTCGCCTCGGGATATGGGAAGATCACCCCCTCGGCGACGACCCCGCCGAACAGGCTCTTCATGAACGATTCTTCGGCCATGCTCCCGCGAGGTTACCTCTAGGGTTGCCCGAAGGGGCAGCTCTTGCTACCACCTCTTGGTGGACCGCGCGGCGTGGCAAGCGCGCGGCCGGTTCCCGTTCACGTGCGACCTGCGCGCGAGCGGGTCGGAGGGGCACGTGTCGGTTCGTAGAGAGAAGCTCACAGCAGTCGTCCGTTCTGCGGTTGCACGCCGAGGCGTCGCGATCATGGGCGTCTGCAACGTGACGCCGGACTCGTTCAGCGACGGCGGGCGTTTCCTCGATCGTGAGCAGGCGCGGGCCCGGGTGGAGACGCTCCTCGCCGAGGGGGCGGACATCATCGACATCGGCGGGGAGTCGACGCGGCCGGGCGCGAAGCCCGTGGACCCGCGCGAGCAGCTCGCTCGCGTGCTGGAGCTCGTGCGGTGGGCGGCGGAGCGCAGCTGCGTGTCGATCGACACGACGAGCCCGGTGGTCGCGGCGGCGTGCCTCGATGCGGGCGCGCATGCCGTGAACGACGTCTCGCTCCTCGCCGATCCCGAGCTCGCGAGCGTGACCGCGGGCAGCGGCGCCACGCTGATCCTCTCGCATGCGCGTGCGCCGCAGGAGACCATGGCCGGCTTCGGCAAGTGGCCGCTCGCCGCGTACGACGACATCGTGAGTGACGTGCTCGCCGACTGGGAGCGCGCCGCCGCCGAGGCGCTGAAGCGCGGCGTGGTGCGCGAGGCGCTGGTCATGGATCCAGGGCTCGGCTTCTCGAAGGCGTCGCGGCATAGCCTCGAGTTGCTCCGCCGCGCCGGCGAGCTGGTGAGGGCGCTCGGCGACGTACCGGTGCTGTTCGGCGCGAGCCGGAAGTCGTTCCTCACGCTCGCGGACGGCAGCGCGGCCAAGAGCGAGCCGAGCGAGCGCCTCGGCGCGTCGATCATGGCGGCGGTGCACGCGGTGCGCGCCGGAGTCCGCATCGTCCGCGTGCACGACGTGCGCGCCACCCGTCAAGCCATCGACATGGACATCGTGCTCGGCACGCCTCCCGGACACGCCGGAGGCATCCGCGACTGATGCTCGACGGGCTCCGCCACCTCTTCTCCTCGCGGCCCTGGCTGCAGGTCCTCGTCGATGTCTTCGACATCCTCGTCGTGACCTACGTGGTGTACCGCGCGCTGCTCGTGCTCCGCGGCACGCGCGCGATGCAGATGGGTACCGGCCTCGGCGTCATCTTCGTCGTGTACGTCGTGTCGAAGTGGGCGGGGTTCGTCACGCTGGTGAACCTGCTCTCCACATTGCTCTCGTCGATCATCCTGATCGTGGTGGTGGTGTTCCAGAACGACATCCGTCGCGGCCTCATGCGCGTCGGCTCGCGCGCGTTCTTCGCCGGCATGGCGCGGCAGCAGGAGACGCGCGTGATCGACGAGGTCGTGGCCGCGGCGACGGAGCTGGCACGCCACCGCATGGGCGCGCTCATCTGCTTCGAGCAGGACGCGAACCTCGACGAGTTCGTGGTCGCCCAGGGGACCACGCTCGATGCGGCGGTGCAGCGCGAGCTGCTGGTCAGCCTGTTCGTCCCGGACAGCCTGAACAAGCTGCACGACGGCGCGGTGGTCATCCGCAACCTCCGCATCGCGAAGGGCGGCGTGTTCTTCCCGATGCCCGACACCAAGATGCTCGACAAGTCGATGGGCTCACGCCATCGCGCTGCGCTCGGCATCACGGAGGAGACGGACGCGGTGGTGGTGGTCGTCTCGGAGGAGCGCGGCACCATCAGCTTCTGCTTCAACGGCAACATCGTGCCCAACCTCGACGGCGCATCGCTCAAGCAAGCGCTGCTCGGGCTCTTCGGGCAGACGCGCGCCAAGAAGAAGACCGACGCCGCGAAGCCCGCCATCGGCAAGCGCCCGAGCATGACGCCGTCGAACACCGGCTCGTTCCGCCTCGGGAGCTCCAATCCGACGCCCATTCCCACGGGAAACACCGGAACGTTCAACGTCCGGCCCTCGCAGCTGGTCCCGCAGGACGAGGACTCGGTGCCCATTCGCATGAGCGATCCCGGTGCCACGCGGCCGATGCCGCCGGCGAGCGTCGAGACGCCGGTGCCGATGACACCGAGCCTTCCGCCCCCCTCGCGGGACGACGGGGAGTAAGCCATGTGGGAGAAGCTTCGCGTGGCGCTGACGGAGAACATGAACCTCAAGGTTCTGAGCTTCGGATTCGCGCTCGTCCTCTACTCGCTGGTCCACGGCGGACAGGACTCGCGGCGCTCGGTGGTCGTCGATCTCGAGGTCGGGCTCCCGCCGGAGAGCAGCGATCGCGTGCTGGTCGGGTCGATCCCGCAGAGCATCCGCATCTTCGTGCGCGGCTCGAACCAGACCATCGACAACCTCCGCGCGGCGTCGGTCTCGGTGCAGATCGACCTCGCGACCCAGCAGCCTTCGCACATCTCGTTCGAGCCCAAGATGGTGCGGCTGCCGGACGGCGTGAACGTGGAGATCGAGCAGTTCGACCCGCCCTCCATCGATCTCCGCTGGGAGCAGCGTATCGTGCGTGACGTACCCATCCAGGTGAGCGTGGTGGGCACACCGGCGGACGGCTTCGTGGTGAAGGGCCCGCTCATCGCGGAGCCGAAGGCGGCGAAGGTGCGCGGCCCGCAGAGCGACGTGATGGTGCTCCAGTTCATCCGCGCCGACGCGTTCGATGTGCGCGGGCTGACCGAGGGCACGTATCCGCGCAACCTGGCGGTGGAGCGGGCGAACCCGCGCCTCAAGATCGAGCCGACGACGGTGGTGGTGAGCGCCGAGATCGCGCGCGAGGTCGCGGAGCGCGTGTTCCCCAAGCTCGCGGTGGTGTTGGTGGGGATCCCCAAGGGGAAGTCGACGCCGGGTGAGGTCGACGTGCGCCTGGTGTGCCCGCCGGACATCGTGCGCAGCCTGCGCCCCGATCAGATCGTGCCGCAAGTAGAGGTCACGTCGAAGGAGCTCTCGGGGAGCGTCTCGCTGCCGGTGCAGGTGCGCATCGACAAGTGCGATGCCTACGTGATCCCGCGCGAGGTCGTCGCCCGCTGGGGCCCTTGATCCTTGACGCCTCCGCAATGGTGAAGGCCCGGACGCCCATCTCGACGTCGACGTTCCTGGCGACGGTCGTCGGGAACTGCCTCGAGTTCTTCGACTTCGGCGTCTACGCCTTCTTCGCGGTGATGATCGGGAAGGTCTTCTTTCCGGTGAGCTCGCCGACGGGGCAGCTGCTGCTCTCGTTCGCCGCGTTCGGCGTCGGCTTCATCATGCGTCCGCTCGGCGCGATCATCCTGGGGGCCTATGCCGATCGCGCCGGTCGACGCGCCGCGCTCACGGCCACCATCTTGCTGATGGCGGTGGGTACGGGCATCATCGCCGTGACGCCGTCGTACGCGACCATCGGGCTCGCGGCGCCGATCGCGATCGTGGTGGCGCGTCTGCTCCAGGGCTTCTCCGCGGGCGGCGAGGTAGGCGTGGCGACGAGCTACCTCGTCGAGGTCGCCTCGCCGGGCAAGCGCGGGCTCTTCGGTAGCCTCCAGTCGGCGACCCAGGGCCTCGCGGCCATCGGCGGCGCTTCGCTCGGGTACGGACTCTCGCGCGTGCTCTCGGACGAGGCGCTCACGCAGTGGGGCTGGCGGATTCCTTTCGCGCTGGGCCTGCTGATCGCGCCGGTGGGGCTCGTCATCCGCAAGCAGCTGCCAGAGACGATGGATATCGACACCGCGAAGCGCTCGAGCGTCGCGGTGATCCGCGAGCTGCTGCACGCGCGGTACGCGCGGTCGATCGTGCTGGGGATGCTCGGCATCATCGGACCCACCGTCTCCACCTACGTCCTCGGCCACTACATCACCTCGTACGCGATGACGGTGCTCGGCATGCCGACGTCGACGTCCATGCTGGTGAGCATCGTGAGCGGCGTGGCGGTCAGCTGCGCCGCGCTGTTCGGCGGCTGGGCCTCGGATCGCGTGGGGCGGCGCGCGGTCATCATCCTGCCGCGCATCGCGCTGCTGCTCGCGGTGGTCCCGGTGTTCAGCGCGATCGTGGCGGCGCGGACGCCGTTCTCGCTGATGGCTGGGATCTCGGGCCTCATGGTGCTGCATGGCGCGAGCGCGGCGGTGCTGATCGTGGCGCTCCCCGAGAGCTTCCCGCGCAAGGTGCGGAGCCTGGGCGTGGCGTTCGTATACGCGGTGAGCGTCTCGATCTTCGGCGGCAGCGCCTCGGCCATCGCGACCTGGCTGGTCGCGGCCACCCACAGTCCGATGGCCCCCGCGTGGTACCTGGTGGCGACCAACGCCGTCTCGCTGACCGCCCTGTGGTTCCTCCACCTCCCCAAACCCCACGAAGCGATCGACTGAGAGCGCTGCAGAACGCAGCAACGGACAGCGCAGCTCTTGAGCCGCTTCGAGAACTAGGAGACGTCGACCTTGCCGGTGCCTGCCAGCTCGGGGGCGGCTTTCTCGCCGGGGGGATCGCGGTAAGAGGTGGACTTGCGGTGCTCGTCGCGCTCGACGCGGCCGTCGCGCAGGGTGACCACGCGCGCCATGCCCGCCGCGAGAGACGCGTTGTGCGTCACGATCACGATGGTCGTCTTGCGCGTATCGTTCACCTTGTAGAAGAGCTGGTGCATCTGCTCGCTGGTGCGCGAGTCGAGGTTGCCGGTCGGCTCGTCGGCGAGGAGGAGCTTCGGCTCGAGGATGAGGGCGCGCGCCAGCGCGACGCGCTGCTGTTCGCCGCCCGAGAGCTCGCCCGGACGATGCAGCATGCGGTCCTTGAGGCCGACCTCCTCGAGCAGCGCGGCCGCCTTCGGCTCCATTTCCTTGCGGGGCCGGCCCTGGATCATCCCCGGCATCAGGATGTTCTCGAGGGCGTTGAACTCGGGCAAGAGGTGGTGGAACTGGAAGACGAACCCGATGGTGCGGTTGCGCAGCGCCGCGAGGCGCGCGCCCGACATCGTGGTCAGCTCCTCGCCCGCCACCTTGATCGAGCCGGTGCTCACGAGATCGAGCGTGCCGATGCAGTGCAGGAACGTCGACTTGCCGGCGCCCGACTGGCCGACGATGCTGACCATCTCGCCTTCGTTGATGGTGAGGTCGATGCCGCGCAGGACCTCGAGCGTTCGTCCCATGTGCTGGAACGACTTCTTGACGTCGGTGGCGACGACGAGGGGCTTTTCAACAGTGCTCATCGAGCGGTCCCGGTCTTAGCACACGGCTCAAGCATCGCGCAGGCCGTCGATGGGGCGCAGGCGGGAGGCCGCGTACGCCGGGTAAAGCGTGGAGAGCGTGCAGATCGTGAGCGCCGCGAGCGCCACCGTGAGGAAGTCCCACGGGTTCACGCTGATGGGGAGCTTGTCGATGTAATAGACGTCGGGGTCGAGGCGTAGCCCGAACCACGAGAGGCCGGTGCAGAGCGCGAGGCCCGTGACCACGCCGAAGACGGTACCTACCCCTCCGATGATGATGCCTTCGATGATGAAGGTGCGGAGGATCATGCCGTCGCTCGCGCCGATCGCCTTGAGGATGGCGATCTCCTTCCCCTTCTCCGTCACCATGAGGAGGAGCGTGCAGACGATGCAGAAGCTCGCCACCATGATGGCGACCGACAGGATGATGAAGGTCGCGAAGCGTTCGAGCTTCAGCGCGCTGAAGAGGTTCTTGTTGATCTCGCGCCAGTCGCGGACGCGCAGCTCGTCACGCCCCACCGCCGCCACCACCAGGGGGGTGATGCGGTCGGCGCGCTCGGCGTCCTCCACCTTCACCTCGATGGCGCTGATCTTCTCCGCCGTCTGGAAGTAGTCCTGGGCGATGTCCATCATCGTGTACACGTACGTCGCGTCGTACTCGTACATGCCGCTGTAGAAGATGGCGGCGACCCGGAACTTCTTGGTGCGGGGCATCACGCCCATGGGGCCGAGATCACCGAGCGGGGAGACAAGCGTGACCTCGTCGCCGATGTACACGTGGAGTGTCTTCGCCAGCTCGCGCCCCAGGATCACGCCTGGCCGGTCAGCCTTGTTGGGCAAGATGACGGCGCGCACCGAGGGATCGATGTCGTCGGGGAGGCCGGGGAGCTCGGCGCCCTTGTAGTAGCGCTCGCCGCCCGGCCCGAGGCCGATGACCTCGTTGGAGGGGAGGCGCGTGAGGAGCTCGGGGTGCTCCAGGTAGTTCACGCGCCCGACCTCGATGTTGTTGTTGAGATCGATGACGCTGTGGATGCTCTCGGGCTCGATGCCCGTGACCACGACGCCCGCGAGGTTCGAGGCGCTCGAGGCCATGACCTCTCCGTGCACCACCGGCGTGGCGCCGACGACGCCAGGGATCTTGCGGATACGCTCCAGCGCCGCCCCATAGTCCGAGAACGGTGTGCCGGGGGTGGTGTCGACCACGATGTGCGCGTTGTTGCCTAGGATCTTGCGCTTCAGATCCTGGCTGAAGCCGCCCATCACGCTCACCACGCTCGAGAGCGCGCAGGACGAGATGGCGACGCCGCAGATCGAGAGCACGCTGATCACCGTGAGGAAGCCGCTCTTCTGCGAGCGCACGTGCCGCGCCGCGATGAACGCGGTGAAGCGGCGGCCCTCCAGCTGGTCGAGCATGTAGGGCAGGATCAGCGCGAGCATGATCACGATGACCACCACGCCGGTCACGATGGCCGAGGCGCGGATCACGGCATCACGCAGGTTCCAGGCCGAGCCGCGCTGCTGGGAGAGCGTCTCCACCCAGTAGATGAGACCGGCGAAGACCGCGGTGAGCGCCAGCAGCGTGTTCCGCAGGAACTTGCGGAGGAACACGCTCCCCGCCTCGGGCGGGAAATACGGCATGCCGATGCGCCCCGTGACGCGCGCGTACGCATACGAGAGCGCGGCGATGACGAGCGGGGTGGTGAAGATGATCCCGATCACCGAGAGATTGCCGACGAGCTGGAGCGGCAAGAACGCGATGCCCAGCATCCACAGCTTGCCGAAGTGGTTGCTCCCGACCCTCCAGCTCTTGCGCATCGCGGCGCCGAAGGAGAGATCCTGGTCGACGATGAAGTACGGCGTGAAGAGGAACGGGATCACGACCATCCCGACCAACGGGACCAGCGCGACCAGGCCCACGATGAGCTGGAAGAGGAAGAGCCGCGGCGCGTACTTGAGCGCCGGGAACCCGTCGTCGAGCGAGACCTGCTCGGAGCGCAGCGTCGCCAGGCAGACCTTGATGAGCGGCGGCGCCAGGAGGATGCCGCCGAGCCACAGGAGCAGCGCCGCGAAGCCGCCGCCGAGCTGCTGCGCGAGCAGGTCGGGGCGCATGGTCTCGGTGGAGAGGCGGGGGAGGAAGGTCGCGCTGTGCATCCCGACCGAGACCGCCGGCGCCAGAAGACGTCCCGCGACCGAGCCCGCGAACGCCAGCAGCGGGAGCGGCAGCGCGTAGAGAGCCAGCTTTCCGCCCGACCGCTTGAGCGTCCAGAACGCCATGCCGAAGGCCTCGCCGAGCGTCCAGGCCTGCTCGTCGTTCGACCACTCGTACTCGGTCATCCGCGCCGCAGGGTCGAAGGCGGCAGCCTCCGCCTTCTGCAAGCCGGCGAGAACGAGGAGCACGCCGCAGACGATCACCACCATCCCGACGGCGTAGAGCAGCCCCGCCATGCTCCCTTCGGCGTGGGACGCGCGGAGCATCGCGAACGTGCCGCCGCCGCCGCCGAGGAGCAGCCCCAGGGCGAGAAACAAGGACCTTCGCATCAGGTGGTCTCGGGGCGAAGCAAGGGGAACAGGATGACGTCGCGGATCGACGCGGCGTTGGTGAGCATCATCGTGAGGCGGTCCATTCCCATGCCGAAGCCCGCCGCCGGCGGCATGCCGTGCTCGAGCGCGCGAACGTAGTCCTCGTCGTAGTCCATCGTCTCTTCGGCCCCTGCCGCCTTCTTTCGCACCTGCTCGCGGAAGCGCTCGGCCTGGTCGTCCGGGTCGTTGAGCTCGCTGAAGGCGTTGCAGAGCTCGCGGCCGTGGATGAACAGCTCGAAGCGGTCAACCAGGTCGGGGTTCTGGTCATTCCTGCGCGCGAGCGGGGAGATCTCGAACGGGTAGTCGATGATGAAGACGGGCAGGCTCTGCTTGCCGTCCTTCGAGCGGTAGTCCTCGATGAGGAACGGCTCGGCGAGGTACTCGTAGGCCGCGAACAGACGCTCGCCGGCGTTCTCGCACTTCATCCAGCCCTTGCGGAAGTTGCCCCAGTCGACGGCCTTGGCGCGCGGCGACGACTTCGCCCACTGCTTGATGTGCTCGCCGAAGTCGGCGCCGAGGAGCGTGAGGAGCGCCAGGCCGCCCCCTTCGGCATCGACGGCGGCGATCCACGGCGCGATCTTGGTGGCGCGCGCCGCGGCGGCCACCGCCTCGGCCATGGGGAC
>JAYTBL010001079.1:0-2428 GCA_043736975.1 Polyangiaceae bacterium | reverse complement strand
CCCCACGAGGCGCGGACGGTGCCGATGGCCTCGGCGAGCGCGGCTGGGTCGTGCTCGAACGGCGCATCGGCCCGGGGGAACGAACGTGCGCTCGCGCCGAAGAGCACGAGCCGGCCGACGCGATCGGGCTTCGCCGCCGCGAAGACCACGGCGGCCCGGGCCCCTTCGCCGAGGCCGACGAGCACCGGACTCTTCGCGCCGACGGCCTCCAGCACCGCCGCGAGATCGGCGACGCCGCTCTCCGTGCTCAGGGAATCGACGCCGCGGTCGGACATGCCGGTTCCCCGCGGATCGAGGAGGATGACGCGCGCGAAGGCGCCGAGGCCCGCCAGGAAGCGCGCGAGCCTCGGCTCCTGCCAGGCGAGCTCGGCATGCGAGACCGCGCCGAGCAGCAGGACGACGTCGGCCGGGCCGCTGCCGAAGGCCTGGTAGGCGATCTGGAGATCGCCGCTCTGGGCGTAGCGCGTCTTCGGGACCGCGAGCGGCTTCACGACCGGGCGCCTCTGCAGTGCGGGATGGCTCACCGCCGTCTTTGGCGACGCGACGAGCCCGCGCCGCATCGCGCCCGAGATGAAGGCGTACGCACGCGTCCAGCCGCGCTCGAGGGTGGGACTCCAGTGGTCGGCGTCGATGTCGGCGAGCGCCCCGAGGAGCGCGCCTTGCAGCGCATCGAAGTGCTCGACGAGCACGCCGTAGCGCGAGTGACGACGCCCGAGGTCTTCGAGGATCGGCGCGAGGTGCTCGGGATCTGCGAGACCGTTGATGGCCAGCTTGAGCGCGTGCGCGAGCTTGTCCTGCAGCGCCCCGAGGTCCTCGGGGAACATCGTGCGCACGGAGGGGTGCTCGGCGAACAGGCGCTCGTAGAGGAGCGCCGTGAGCGGCCGCATCCGGCTCGACATGCGCGCCAGCGAAGCGCCCACGGCGAGCCGCTCCGGCTCGATCTGCACGGCACCGAGCTGGCCCGTGAGCGGCAGGAACACCCCCGCCACCTCGAGCACCGCCTTCGAGAGCTCCTCGGCGGAGGGAAAGCGCTCCGCCGCCTCCCGGCGGAGGCAGCGTTCGATGATGTCGGCGAACGATGCCGGCACGTCGGGGCGTGACTCACGGATGGCCGGGAGATCGCGCTCGACGATGGCAAACGTGAGCTCCTCGCCGTGGAGGTCGGCATGCGGGAGCTTGCCGAAGAGGAGGTCGTGGAGGACGAGCCCCGTGGCCCAAACGTCGGAGCGCATCGACGCCGCCTCGCCCCACCACTGCTCCGGCGCAAGATAGGCAGGCGTGCCCATGATCGTGCCCTGCTTGGTGATGTTGCGCGTCTGCTCGGTGATGCTGCGCGTGCCCGGCCTGTGGATCGCGCGGGCGTTCTCGGTGGAGCCGTCGCCGCTGACGGGCTCGGGCGGCTCGTCGAGGCCGCCCTTCAGCTTCGCGAGCCCGAAGTCGAGGAGCTTGATCTCGCCACGCTCGCTGAGCATGACGTTGCTCGGCTTGATGTCACGATGGAGGATCCCTTCACGATGCGCGGCCTCCAGCCCTGCCGTGAGGCCCACCGCGATGCGGAGCGCCGTCTGCCATGGAACCGGCTTCACGAGGCGATCGAGGCCCTGCCCTTCGACGAGCTCGTACGCGATGTACGGCCGCTCTTCGACCTCCCCCACGCTGAACACGGCGACGACGTTCGGGTGCGAGAGCTTGGCGATCGCCCGCGCCTCGACGAGGAAGCGACCGCGCGCCTGCGGCGACGGGTGCTCCGCGGAGATGAATTTGAGCGCGACACGCCGGTCGAGGGTCGTGTCGCGACCGAGATAGACATGGCCCATGCCGCCCTTCCCGATCGCGCGCTCGACCACGAACTGGTCGAAGGAGTCCGGGGGGCCACACCATCCATCGGAGCTGCTCTCCGCCTTCGTACTGACCGAGGGCATTCCTCGCAAGTCTACACCGCCCCGCGGACCCGCGGGCGCGAATCAGGCGACGGCACTGCGGGTGCAGGCCCAACCTCCACGTACGCGCCTGCGACGACGACGAACCACTCGTCGAACGCGTGGACGTGCTCGGCGGTCTCGGCGTCGGCGGTTACCGTCAAGAAGGCCATCTGGGTTTCATCCGCGCCGTCGACCGCTGCGCGTCTAGAGCGCGGTCCACTTCGCCTTCTCGTCGGCGGTGCGGGTCACGACCTTCATCTTTCCCTTCAGGCGGGCGAGCGCGGCGTCATCCTCGGCGCGGATCCGCTTCGTCATCGCGTCCGTCGTGGCGCGCGCCGTGGCGCGGAGGATGTCCTGGAGGTCCGTCGGCAAGCCGAGCACCCTCGACGCGACGACGAGCCCGCCGATCGCGAACGCGCTCGTGTCCTCGGCGAGGGTATCGAGCTTCGATGCCCACGGCATCTGCTCGGCGTGGAGTGCCCCTGCCGTCACCACGTCGATGGCTC
>JAYTBL010001078.1:0-6180 GCA_043736975.1 Polyangiaceae bacterium | reverse complement strand
GAACCGTTGAATCCGCGCTCCATGGCGAGCATGGTGACGGCGTGAGCCGAGCCGACGACCACGAGTCACCGTTCGCCGCCGACGCCGACGCTGCGCGCCTTGTCGCCCCGCAGGCAAGCACGCAGCCGCCGTGGAAGGTGGTCATCGTCGACGACGAGCAGGAGATCCACGACGTCACCCTGCTCGCCCTCCGCGGCGTCTCGTTCTCCGAGCGGGCGCTCCACTTCCTGAGCGCGCGCTCCGCCAGGGAGGCGCGCGCGGTCCTCGAGCAGAACCCCGACGTCGCTCTGGTCCTGCTCGACGTGGTGATGGAGACCGAAGATGCCGGTCTCACGCTGGTCCGCTTCATCCGCGAATCGCTGGGCAACGAGCAGGTGCGCGTCGTCCTGCGCACCGGCCAGCCGGGGCAGGCGCCCGAGTCGACCGTCATCCGCAACTACGACATCAGCGACTACCGCACCAAGACCGAGCTCACCTCCACGCGCCTCTACACCACGGTCATCGCCGCGCTCCGCACGTTCCAGCAGCTCGAGGCGGTGAAGGCCGCCTACGACGAGATCGCGCGCCTCAAGAGCGCGCTCGAGCGCGAGCGCGACTACCTCCGCGAGGAGGTCAGCGAGATCCGCGGCGGCGGACCCGCGGTGCTCGGCTCGAGCAAGGCGTTCCTGGAGATGATGAGCGCGGTCGAGGCCGTCGCGCGCACCGAGGCCACGGTGCTGGTCCTCGGCGAGTCGGGCGTCGGCAAGGAGCTGGTCGCGCGGCAGGTACACGCGCGCAGCGGCCGCGCCGGCGGACCGCTGGTGAAGGTGAACTGCGCGAGCGTCCCGCGCGAGCTCTTCGAGAGCGAGTTCTTCGGCCACGTTCGCGGCTCGTTCACCGGCGCGCACAAGGATCGCGTCGGTCGCTTCCAGCTCGCCGACGGCGGCACGCTCTTCCTCGACGAGGTCGGCGAGATCCCGATCGAGCTCCAGAGCAAGCTGCTCCGCGCCCTGCAGGAGCGCGAGGTGGAGCGCGTGGGCGACACGAAGTCCCAGAAGGTCGACGTGCGGCTGGTGGCGGCGACGAACCGCGATCTCAAGGCCTGCGTCGAGGCCGGGACCTTCCGCGCCGACCTCTATTACCGGCTCAGCGTGTTCCCGATCCTGATCCCTTCGCTGCGCGAGCGCCGCGCCGACATCGTTCCGCTGTTCGAGCACTTCCTGGCGAACGCCCTGCACCGCCTCGGTCGCCGCTTCATCGCGCTCACCCCCGAGAACGCCTGCGCGCTCGAGGCCTATCCGTGGCCGGGCAACGTGCGCGAGCTGGAGAACGTCGTGGAGCGCGCGGCCATCCTCTCGGTCGACGGGATCCTCCGGCTCGATGCCGTGCTCCCCGAGGTCGCCGCCGAGGAGGCGCTCGCGCCGCCGTCACGATCGTCGATGGCGCTGGACGGCGCGCCGCGGGTCGCGGTGCGCCCGGCGCGCGGCTTCTTCACCGCCGACGAGCTCCGCGAGGTGGAGCGCGAGAACCTGCTCGCGGTCCTCGAGCACTCCGCGGGGAAGGTGGCGGGCCCGGGCGGCGCCGCCGACCTGCTGGGCGTGAAGCCCTCGACGCTCTCCTACCAGCTCAAGAGCTTCGGCATCACGCGTCCGTGAGCGAGCGCGCCACCGGGAAGTTCACGACGAAGCGCGTGCCCTCGCCCTGCGTGCTGTCGAGGAAGATGCGGCCGCGCAGCACCTCGGCGACCAGCGACTGCACGATGTGCAGCCCGAGCCCGCTGCCGCCCGCGCCGCGCTGCGTGGTGAAGAACGGCTGGAAGGCCTTGGCGCGCACCGCCTCGGACATGCCGCGACCGTAGTCGCGGTAGGCGATGGTGACGTCGTCGCCGCGGCGCGTGACGTGGATCTCGACCTTCAGCGCGCTGCCGTCCTCGCGGGCGCCGTGCATCACGCTGTTGGTGACGAAGTTGGTGACGATCTGCGCGATCGCCCCGGGATACGTGACGCACTCGAGATCGCCCTCGTCGGTGACGGAGATCGCGAGCGAGGCCTTGCGGGCCAGCGGGCGCAGGCTGGCCAGCGTCTCGCGGACGTGCGCGGCGACGTCGATCCGGCGCTTCTCCTCGGTCGTGTGATCGACCGAGACGCGCTTGAACTTCATGATCTCCGCCGCGGCGCGCTCGAGGTTCGAGCGCACCATCTCCTCGGCCTGGCCGGCGCGATCGAAGAACTCGCGCAGATCGCCCTTGGTGAGCGCCCCCTCCTCGAAGCGCGCGCGTAGCTTCGTGAGCTCCTCGGCGACGACGCCGTTCGCGGTCACGGCGACGCCGAGCGGCGTGTTGACCTCGTGCGCGACGCCCGAGACGAGGAGGCCCACCGTCGCCAGGCGCTCCTTGCGCACGAGCTCCTCCTGCGCCTCCTTGAGGCGCAGCAGCGAGTGGCGGACCTCTTCTTCCGCGCGCTTGCGCTCGAAGTAGGTGGGGATGTCGTAGCCCAACGCGCCAGGGGCCTGATGGTTCGTCCCGAAGTGCTCGCGGATGCGATCGGTGATGCGATCGGGGGGGGCCATCACGAAGATGCACGCGTCGTCGCCGCGCGCCTTGCACTTCACCTCCACGGCGGTGAGGGGCAGACCGAAGCTCGCCTCGCACCAGCCCGACGAGTAGCCCGCGCCCATGATGCACACCGGGCCCTCCGAGGCGCGGCCGGCGCGGATGAAGCTCGCGGCCTCGAACGAGTACTTGTGCTCGTAGACGAGGCAGAACGTCTCGTCGGGCACGGGCCGGCTGCCGTCGTGGATCTCGACCAGGCTCCAGCCGGTGAAGGCGAAATGGATCGGTCCGCCGGTGAGCTTCGCCATCGGGTCGGCGCTGCCGAGCTTCTCGTGGATGGCGCGCGCGTCGTGGAGGCCGATGGTGTGCGCGATGTCGAAGAGGAAGCTGCGCGCGATGGCGAGGGCCTCGCGCTCGCCGCGGTCGGCGTAGAGCTCGACCAGCGTGTCGAGGAAATCGATGGCGAACGCCGATGCCCGGACGAGCAGGTACCGCTCCTCGCCGATGGCGATCATGGCGCGCGCGGGATCGATGTCGATCTGCCGGAAGAGATCGCGCATCGCCACCTCGGCGAGCGCGAAGAGCGGCTTCACCTCGTCGGGCACGCGCACCACGTGCGACGAGCTGGGCTCGAAGACCCCGCTGCGGAGCCGTGCGTTCTCGCGCTCCAGCTCTGCGACGTCGCGCTCGCTCATACCGTCAGCTTACCAAAGATGTCGTCGCGGATCAGAAGCCGCGCTTGGCGAGATCGAAGGAGAGCTGACGGTAGAAGCGCACGTGATCGAAGCCGGATCGCGAGTCGGCGCCGCGCTGTCCGGGGCGGCCGACGTCGTCCTGGTGATCGGCGGGGAGGCAGCCGAGGAACTCGCCCCACTTCGCGCTGTCGACCGTGGAGAGGCCGTCGTTGGCGAGCAGCGCGGTGCCGTGACCTACCAGCGCGGCCGAGGCCACCAGCTTGAAGTCCATGCGGTCGCGCGGCGTCCCCTTCATGAAGCCCTTGCCCTCGCAGGAGTCCTCGTCGTGCGGACCGGGGATGCCGAGCACGTTGCTGACGCCGGCCCACGACTGGTAGTGGACGCGCGCGTCGTCGGGGTGGGCGCGGTTCCACGCGACCGAGTTCTTCTCCGCCATGGCCTCGAGCGCGCCGCGGATGTCGTTGCCCTCGGCGAGGTCGTCGGTCGAGAAGTGGTGCGTCCAGATCCGGGAGATGGTGTCGAGCGCGCCGTCGGCGCCGCCGGGCAGGACCTTCAGAGCGCCGTCGGCTACGGCGGTCCCGTGGTTCGGCGTCGCGATGGTGGTGAGGCTCGCGACCTTGTCGCCGGCCTTGAAGTTGGAGATGTACGCGCGCGCGTCGAGGCCGCCCTTGGAGTGCGCGACGAGGTTGACCTTCGCGGCGCCGGTCTTTCGCAGGATGCCGTCGACCTGCGTCTTGATGAGCGCGGCGTTGGTGTCGGGCGTGCCGAACGGATGGAGGGCCAGGGGAAAGACGCGGTGCCCGTCGGCGGTGAGCGCCTCGGGCACGTCGACGAAGTTCCAGAGCGTGAGCGATCCGGTGAAGCCGTGCACGAGCACGATGGGAAACTTCGTGGCCTTGCCGCTGGGATCGGCGCCGAGCGGCCTCGTGGCGCGCAGCTCGTCGGCGGTGTCGCCCTGATCGGGATCGCTCGCGTCATCCTGCGCCGCGCATCCCCCCATCGCGAGCGTGAGGAGCGTGGTCGAGGCGAGCGCGGCGAGGTAAGCGAGGCGAGCCATGACCCTGCCTCCATGCGAAGCGTGGGCCAATGTAGGATAGCCTCTGGCGGCGCCCGGGGAGGCAGGAATCCCCGGCGAATAGGCTATTCGCGCAGAGAGCAGCGCAGCCGCGCAGGAAGGGCCGATGGATCATGAGCGATCCAGGAGTAGCGAGGACCTGAGGAGCTCCGGAGCAACCGTTTTGTTTCCCGGTGATCGAGGACGAAGCCCGCTGCCAGTCCCGGCCGCCACCGCTCGTCCGCGGCGCATCGTGAAGGATCTTCACCGAGCTCGACGTCGGCGTGGCTGCCGCCCGCCGCCCGGGAGCGGCGCTGCGAGGCTAGACGCCGTGCTTCTTCAGCAGCCGATACAGGTATGTCCGCTCCAGCCCCGCGTCCCGCGACGCCGCGCCGCTCGAGCGCCCGGTGCGCTTCATGAGGCGCCGCAGGTACTCGCGCTCGCCGAGCTCGATCCAGCGCTCGCGGAATTCCTTGAAGCCCGTGCCGAACCAGGGCTCGAGATCGGCCGGCAGCTGGGGCGGCTCGCCCGAGGTGCCCGCCAGCGCCGCGGCTTGATCTTCCGGCGTCAGCGCCTTGATCTCCATCGTCGTCGACTCGAGCTCGAACATCGGGAGCACGTCGTCGATCGCCTCGGCCGCCTCCGGGAAGTCGCGCGCCTCGCCGTCGGTCGCGCGCAGGCGCTCGGCGTAGAGGTGCAGCTCGCGGACGTTGCCCGTCCACGGCACGCGCGCGAGATCGCCGAGCAGCGCCGGTGTCGCGAGCGCGGCGTGCTCGGCACCCAGGAAGTGCTCGAGCAGGAGCGGCAGATCCGCGAGGCGATCGCGCAGCGGCGGCAAGGCTACCGTCGCGCCCGCCGCCAGGCGGAAGTACAGGCTCTCGCGGAACGCCCCCTGGTTCACCAGCACGCGCAGGTCTCGCTGCGACGTCGCCACCGTCCGGAACACCTTGGCATCGAGCGGCGGGATCAGCTCGCGCTGGATCGCGAGCGGCAGCTCCGACGGCTCGTCGAGCAGCAGCGTACCGCCCTCCGCCTCGGTCAGCGCGCGCTCGATCGTCTCCGCCGCCTCCACCGGACCGGGCAGGGCCGCGCAGTCCAGCATCACGAACGGTGCGCCGGCGCGGGTCGACGCCTCGTGCAGCGCGCGCGCGAACGATTTCTTGCCCGTCCCCGCCTCGCCCACGAAGAGCACCGAGGCATCGCCCGGCGCCTGCTCTGCCAGCAGCTTGAAGGCCGCGCGCATCGCGGGCGTTTGCCCCTGGAGGCCGCGGAACGAGGTCTCTTCCGAGTAGCCCTCGGGCTCGCCCAGCGCCTCGTACGTGACCACCACCTCGGTGGTGCCGAGGCGAATCGTGGCGCCGGGCGGAACGCGTGCATCATGCACCTTCACGCCGGCCACGAACGTCCCGTTGCGGCTCCCCAGGTCCTTCACCCAGAGGCCGTCGTCACGCGGCGACACCTCGGCGTGAACCCGCGAGACCGCACGGTCGGCGAGCACCAGCTCGCACCACGGGGCCGACCCCACGGTGCGCACCTCGTTCAGCTCGAGCGTGTGCGAGCCGGCTCCGTCGGTCCACGTCAGCCGTGGGCGATGGCGCGGGAGCGCGGACGAAGACTGCGGTCCCGTCGAGGTCAACGCCGGCTCGGGACGCGGTCGATCACTTCACCCCGGTGACCGTCGGCGGCACCAGGAAGAGCACGCTGCGCGTGTCGAGCTTCAGGTTGCCGGGGAGTCCCATGACGTCGATGAACGCGTTGAAGAACTGCGGATCGAGGGTGGCCGGAACCGTCGTGTTCATCGCGGGGATGACCTCGAAGCAGACGGGCGTTCCGGCCTTCACGGCGATGAACGTATCCTTGATCCCGTCGCCGTCCGAGTCCTTTGCGGGGGCGGCCGGGCA
>JAYTBL010001077.1:0-6182 GCA_043736975.1 Polyangiaceae bacterium | reverse complement strand
CGCAGCTCCGCCTTGTCGAGCAGCTCGGTGATGGCCTGCTCGGGCAGCGCGCTGAGCACGGTGGGCGTGCGCGCGTAGGTCCAGAGCGCGCGGCGGCGGTAGAGCTCGTCCATCGTGCCCTTGAAGGAATCCGAGGTGGACATGAGGCGGGCGACGGCCGCCTTCGGGAGCTCGAGGACCAGCGAAGGCATCATCGCGCGCACCGTGTAGGGCTCGGGCTGATCGGCCATGACCGCCATCTCGCCGAAGAACGAGCCCTCGCCGAGCACCAGGATCTGCACCGGACGGCCATTGGGGCCGCGCAGTGACTGCTCGAGCGCGCCGCCGAGGAGTACGCACAGGCGATCGTAGAACTCGTTCTCCTTGCAGAGGATCTCGTTCGGGCCGAGCTGGCGGAGCGTCGCCTTCAGCAGCAGCGCACGCAGATCGGTGCGCCCGGCGCTGGCGAACAGCGGCACCTCGCCGACGCGCGCCGCGAGCGCGTCGAGCGTCCACCCGGAGGGGAGCACGCGCTGGCCGACCTGGAGCATCAAGGCGAAGTTCGGGACGCGGTCCTCGACCTTCATCTTGTTGTAGAGGACCATGTCGGCGCGGCTGAGGTCCGCGGGGCACGCGGGCACGCACTGGCGGCACTGCGTGCACGCGGTCACGAACTCCGCGACGCGCGGGTTCGTGATCACCGGCAGGTGCACGCCGGCGTTCAGCTCGGCGATGGTGACGAGCTTCGCCTGCGGCAGCGGGCACGCGAGCATGCAGTCGTTGCAGCCGATGCAGGCCATGACGTCGCTCTCGGCCTTGAAGGCGAGCGCCTCGCGACTCTCCATCACTGACACCGGGGGGGACCCCCGGACCCCTCGAGAATTCGCGGCCCTCGCAGGCTCGGGTCACTCATTGTGCGGCCTCGAAGAGCAGGGCGACGACGTTCTGGCCGAGGACGATCACATCCCCATTGTGCAGCTTGAATGGCTGGGAGCCGAGCGGCTGGCCACGGCACGAGGTGCCCCTTTGTGAGCCGAGATCGCGGGCGTAGAAACCATCGGCGTGGCGCAGGATCTCCACGTGCCTGGGGCCGATGCGCGGATCGGCAAGCAGGAGCGTGGCCTGGCCGGGCTGGTTGCCGATCACCGTGACGTCGGTGAGCTCAGCCACGCTGCCTTGTCCCGGACCCTGGCTTATCGAGATGCGCCCGCGCGCCGGCGGCGGGACGGGCGCGCCGGGCGGCGCCGAGGCGTGGTGCTCCGCCATCGAGCGCGGCCCGTAGGCGACGCTCGCCGGCGCCAGCAGCGCGGACAGCAGGTCGGAGGGACGGATGGTGTAGGCCATCGAGACCTCGCCGAGCTCGACGGTGTCACCGGGCTGGAGCGGCACCCACTGGTTCGGCACGAGCACCTGGCCGTTTCGCTTCGTCACGCCGTGGCTCTCCGCGTCGGCGATGTCCCAGCCCGTCGACGTCTTGCGGATCCAGGCGTGGCGCCAGTCGATCGATTCGTCGTCGAGGCGGATGCTCGAGGCGGGATCGCGACCGAGCGTGATGAGGTCGATCACCAGCTCGAACGCGAGGCCCATCGCGCGGCCGGTGCGCACCTCGAGGTGGGGCTTCGGCTCGCCCACGCTGGCCTTCTGGAGCGAGGCCGCGGCCGCCGAGACGCGCGCGCCCTCCGCGGAGACGACCTTGATGGTGAGCTCGGTCTGGCCGATGCGGATCCGGTCGCCGTCGCGCACGGACTTCGGCACCGTGACCGCGGCGCCGTTGACCCACGTGCCGGTCGCGCTGCCGAGATCGCGCACGTACACGTGCTGACCGGCGATCGTGATCTCGGCGTGACGCCACGACACCAGCGGATCCTGGAGCGGGATCGGGAGCTGCGGGTCGCGGCCCACGATGACCGACGGCGGCTGCACCTGGATGCGCCCGGGCGGGCCCTCGAGCATGACCTGGGGCGGCGGCGCCGCGTCCGCGAAGGCCGCGCCGATGCCGCCTGCCGCGTCGGCAGGCGGCGCGCTCTGGACCGTGGCGTCGCCGAGGGCCTCCTTCTTCACGCCGATGGCGGGCGGGGGGGACAGGGGCAACAGGGGCAACAGGGGCAACAGGGGCAGGGGAGGGAGGTCGGCGAGGTTGATGGCGTGCGTGCCCTTCATCTTGCCCGCCGCGGCCGCGGCTGCCAGCGCGGTGGCTGGGCGCGCGACGTTCGGCTTCTCCGTCAGCTCGTTCTGGTGGAGCCACGCCGTGAGATCGAAGGCGGGGTCGAGCAGCTCGCCGCGGATCTTCGTGATGTCCACCTTGAGGTCGATGAGGCGCTTGAGGCCGCGACCGAAGCGACGCACGTTCGCCTCGCGCTCGCCGAACATCAGCGCGCCGACGATGCGGTTGTCCTTGATGCACAGCTTCCGGTACGAGATGCGCCCGGTGCGCTGCGGGAAGTCGACCAGCTCCTCCGCGCCCGGGGGCGTCAGCGCGACGTCGCCGATGCTCGCGCAGTCGAGATCGTAGAGGCGGGTCGCCATGTAGTGCGCGCCCGGCGAGTAGGTCTCGCCGCGGCCCTGGATGCTCGACGCGACGACGCGTGCCTGCATGCGCGCGGGCTCCCAGAGCTGGAGGAGCTTGCCGCCGAGCGCCGCGCAGTCGCCGGCCGCGTAGACGTTCGGCATGCTCGTGCGCATGTGGTCGTCGACCTCGATGCCCCCGTTGGCCGCGGTCTTGACGCCCGAGCCCTCGAGGAACTCGGAGTTGACGATGACGCCGATGGCCACGCCCACGAGCTCGCAAGGCACGCGCTCGCCCGACCTCAGCACCACGCCGCCTACGCGGCCCTGCGGCCCCGGCAGGGCGGCGACGACCTCGTCGCCCATGCGGACCTGCACGCCCGCCGCGCGCAGCCGCGCGAGCAGGAGATCGCTCGACACGCTGTCGATCGCGCCGGGCAGGAAGCGCACGTCGCGCACCACGATCATCACCTTCACGCCGCGGTGCGAGAGGCCGTGCGCCCACTCGAGGGCGAGCGGGCCGCCGCCGGCGATCACCGCGGTCTGCAGGCCCTTCAGCTTGATGAGGTCCATGACGCGGTGCACGTCCTGGAGGGTGCGCATGGTCATGATGCCCGGCAGCCACGCGCCGTCGAACGTGGGGGGACGGGCGCGCGCGCCGCAGGCGAGGATCAACGAGTCGTAGCCGATGGGCCGTCCGCCCTGGGCGAGCCAGACGAGCGAACGCTGGGTGTCGACTTTTGCCACGCGGACCAGCGCGCGATGGAGCGCTTGCTCGTCATAGAAGGAGGGCGGGACCGCCCAGATCTGCTCCTCGCGCAGCTCGCCGAGCAGGTAGTTCGTGAGGGCCGAGCGAAAATAGGCCGCGTGCGGATCGTCCGAGAGGATCGCGATGGTTGCGCCCTTGTCCGCCGCGCGGAGCGCCTGCGCGGCGGTCGTCCCGGCCGCGCCGTCCCCGATGATGATGTAGCGCTTCTGCGTCAATCCTCGTCCGACCCCTCGCCTCCCGCGGCGGGAGCTTCGCCGCCATGATACAGCGACCCGCGCGGCCTGCTAGCATCCGCTCATGGCGGCGCGCATCTGTCCTCATTGCAGGACCCGCGTCGACGAGCGTCGGGCCGCCGGCTCGCCCTATTGCCTCTCCTGCGGCGCTCCCCTGGGGACCCCGGCGCCGGCCGGCTTCGGCAAGCCGCCCGCGAGGGGCTCGGCGCTGCCCTGGATCCTCGGGGGGATCGGGCTCTTCCTGGTGGTGGCCATCGGCGGCGTGGTGCTGCTCGTGATCGCCGTGGCCAACGCCGAGCCCGACCGGCGCACCCCCACCCCCGACGACCCCGCCAGCGTGCCGAACCTGGAGGTGCCCACGGCCCTTCCCACGATCCCGAGCGCGAAGCCGACGGCGAGCGCCGTCAAGATCACGGGGACGGCCCCGACCGTGACGGTGGTGCGGCCCCCGCCGACCGTCGTGCAGCCGCCCCCGTCCGCGGCCCCACCCATCGTCCTCGGCGCGTTTCCCCGTGCGCGCGCGCAGAACGAGGTCGATCGGATCACGGCGGGCCTCGCGTCGTGCAAGCGGGGCGGCGATCCCACGGGGAGCGGCACGGTCCGCGTCGATTTCGAGCCCGACGGGCGCGTCGGCACGCTTCTCGAGAAGCCCTTCGCGGGCACGCCCACCGGCTCGTGCATCTCGGCGCGCTACCTCACCATCAAGATCGGCGCGTTCACCGGCACGACGCAGCCCATCACGAAGAGCTTCACCATCGCCGGATCCAGCAGCCTGGGCTTCTGAGGCCACGTGGGTCCAGGGCGCGCGCCAGCGTATCGGTCCGGGGTCCTGCGCTGTCCGGCGTGCAACGGCCTCATGCGCGCCGAGCCGACGCGCACGTCGGAGCCGCAGGTCTGCGACGCCTGCGACGGCCTGTGGATCGACTGGTTCGAGGGCGAGGTCACCGCGATCGCCGTGGAGAAGGAGGCGGCGCGCGTCGAGCGCGGGACGCCGCTCCCCAGCCGGCCGAGCCTGCCGCCCGCAGGCACCGGCGCCTGCCCCCACTGCGCGCGCGCGCTGGTCGCCGAGCTCTACCGATTCGCCGACGCCACGGACGACGATCTCATCACCGGCGTCGAGATCGTTCGCTGCCCGGAGTGCGCCGGGGCCTTCGTTCCGCGGGGAAGCGCGCACCTCCTGCTCGAGCGCTCCCTCGAGGCGAAGACGCAGACTCCGATGACCGCGATCCGGTCCCTGGTACGCCAGATGTTCGGCCGGAGCTGAAGGCCCCTTTCAGGGGTTTGCCGCGCAGAAAATTCCGCTAAGCTCGCGCCGCCCCACGGATCGACGATTCACGTCGTTTTACCGGAGCGGAAGCTAGAAGCATGAATCCGACGATCGACATTCTGCGCGGTGAGCTCGAGCGCCTCTACACGCTCGAGGAGATGACGTCGCTGAGCGAGAAATGGCTCGGCCTCGTCCCGGACGAGGTCGGCGGCGCGAGCGCGAAGGGCAGCTTTGCCCTGGCGCTCACCGAGCGCTGCTTCGACGGAGACCGTCTCGACGCGCTCGTCGACGTGATCCTCCACTCGCGCAAGGAGGTCGACCCGCGCGTCCGTGACCTCGTCGCGCTGATGGGTAACGAGGAGCTCGCCATCGGCCGTCAGCTCGGCGACTTCACGATCCAGAAGAAGATCGGCGAGAGCGATCTCGGGATCGTGTACCAGGCGGTGCGCGCCGCGAGCGGTCTGCCGGCCGCGAACGGCGCCGCCCGCGCCGTGTATGCGCTCAAGGTCCTGCGGCGCGAGGCGGCGCGCGACCGGCGCGCGGTGCATCGCTTCCTCACGGCGAACCGCCTGATCGGCACCGTCGATCATCCAGGCCTGCCGCGCCACCTCGAGGCGGGGGAGCTCGAGCCGGGCGTGTTCTACGTCGCGTACGAGCACATCGATGCGCAGCCGCTCTCGGCGCGCGTCGCCCGCACCGGGCCGATCTCGTACAACGAGCTGCGCCCACTGCTGAAGGGCATCCTCGCGCCGCTGGCGGCGATCCATCGCGCGCACCTCGTCCACGGCGACGTCAAGGCCGAGAACATCCTCGTGTCGTCGGCGTCGGCCGGTGGCGAGCCCAAGGTCACGCTCATCGACTTCGGGACCGACCGCCTGCGCGTTCGCAGCGCGTCCGCGAACGGTCACACCGGCCTGCTCGCGGTGTTCGGCTCGCCCAAAACGGTCGCTCCCGAGATCGTCCGCGGCAAGCCCGCCGACCCCCGGAGCGACGTCTACGCGTTCGGCGCGGTCCTCTTCGAGCTCCTCACCGGCAAGCCGGTGTTCGCGCACGAGAGCGCCACCGATGCCGCGTTCGCGCACCTCTCGAGCGAGCCCGATCCGCCGAGCACGCGCGCGCCGCGTGGCCAGGTCACGCGCGACGTCGACGCGTTCGTGCTCTCGCTCCTCCAGAAGGATCCCGCGCGCCGCCCCAAGGACGCCGCGGCGGTGCTCGACGCGCTCGAGTCCGCGGGCCGCGCCTCCGCCGTGCAGCGCGCCGCGGGCGCGATCAGCGCCGAGAAGGTCCAGGCGATGATCGACAAGCTCCTCGCCGCGCCCAGCGACGGGGAGGCGGCGATCGAGCTCGAGAAGGCGGTCGACGAGGGCGCCGAGCCGGCGCGCGTGGGCGAGGCGTTCGCCGCGGCCGCCGCGCAGGTGCGTGGCGACTC
>JAYTBL010001076.1:0-6192 GCA_043736975.1 Polyangiaceae bacterium | reverse complement strand
CCGGTGCCGGAAGTAAATTCCGGCACCTTCACCCCTGGTTTCGGGGCCCCGACCCCGAAACTGCTGAGAGGCTGACCGAATAACGGTCAGCCTCTCAGAGTCTCACAGATCGACCTGCATCCCGAGCTCGACCACCCGGTTCGGCGGCAGCCCGAAGTACGACGTCGCCGGCCGCGCGTTGCGCGACACGAACGCGAAGAGCATCTTGCGCCAGCGCGACATCCGCGCTCGCCCGGTCGGCAAGAGCGTCTCGCGGCCGAGGAAGTAGCTCGTGCTCCCGGGCGGCATCAGCAGGCCGAAGCGGGCGCACTCGGCGAGGGCGCGCGGGACCTCGGGGCTCTGCATGAAGCCGTAGCGGATGGTCACGCGGGAGAAGCCGTGCTCGAGGTCCTCGACGCGCACGCGGTCCTCGGCGGAGACCTCGGGGATGTGCAGACCGATCACCGTCAGCAGCACCATCCGCTCGTGCAGCACCTGGTTGTGCTTGAAGTGGTGGAGCAAGATCGCCGGGACGCCGTTGGGGTTCGAGGCCATGAAGACCGCGGTGCCCTTCACGCGCCAGGGCTTCGTCTCCTTCACGTCGGCGAGGAAGACGTCGAGGGGGAGCATCGCCGCGGCGAGCACCTGCGCGAGGTGACGGCGGCCGGTTTGCCACGTCGTCATGACCACGAAGATGCCGGTCGCCAGGAGCACGGGGAACCAGCCGCCTTCGAGGAACTTCACCGCGGTGGAGCCGAAGAACGCGAGATCGACGGCGAGGAACGCCCCGGCGAGCGGGCCCGCCTTCCAGACCGGCCAGCCCCACGTTCGCGTCGCGACCACGTAATAGACGATGGTGGTGATGCTCATCGTCCCGGTCACGGCGATGCCGTAGGCCGCCGCCAGCGCGCTCGAGCTGCGGAACGCCAGCACCAGGCCGACGCAGGACACGAGGAGGAGGTTGTTGATCTCGGGGATGTAGATCTGCCCCTCGGTGTGCTTCGACGTGTGAACGACGGTGACGCGGGGGAAGAAGCCGAGCTGCACCGCTTGCTGGGTGAGCGAGTAGGCGCCGGAGATCAACGCCTGCGAGGCGACGACGGTGGCCGCCGTGGCGAGGATGACCGTGGGGTAGAGCGCCCAGTTCGGGACGATGGCGTAGAACGGGCTCGCCGCCTTCTCCGGGTGCGCGAGGAGGTACGCGCCCTGGCCAAAGTAGTTGGCGAGCAGCGCCGGGAAGACGACCGCGTACCAGGACTGGCGGATCGGCTTGCGGCCGAAGTGACCCATGTCGGCGTAGAGCGCCTCGGCGCCGGTGATCGAGAGCACGACCGCGCCGAGCACGAGGAAGCCGTGGGTGCGGTTGGTGATGAAGAAGCGCACCGCGTGGCGCGGATCGATGGCCGCGAGGATGCCCGGCGCGCGCACGATCTGGGCGAGGCCGAAGCCGGTGATGGTGAGGAACCAGAGGACGGTGATCGGCCCGAAGACGCGCCCGAGGCCGGCGGTCCCGCGGCGCTGGATCAGGAAGAGGCCGAGGAGGATTATCACCGTGAAGGGCACGATCAGCGGCGTGAACGCCTTGGTCGCGACCTCGAGGCCCTCCATCGCGGAGAGCACCGAGATGGCCGGCGTGATCACCCCGTCGCCGTAGAGCAGCGCCGCGCCGAAGATCACCAGGAGCACGATCAGCGACGGGCTCCCGCGCTTTGCGTTCTTCGTGCTGGCCTCGGGGACGAGGGCGAGGAGCGCGAGGATCCCGCCCTCGCCGTGGTTGTCGGCGCGGAGGATGAACGTGAGGTACTTGATGGAAACGACGAAGGTGAGCGCCCAGAAGATCAGAGAGAGGACGCCGAAGACGTTGGCCTGCGTCGCGCCGACAGCGTGCTCTCCGTGAAAGCACTCCTTCAGCGCGTAGAGCGGGCTCGTCCCGATGTCGCCGAAGACCACGCCGATCGCGCCGACGAGCAAACCGATCTTGCTGCCTTTGCCGTGGCTGTCGTGCGGAGACGTCGCGCTGGGCGTAGCGGTCGAGGCCATCGTCGCAGGCGCCAACGTAGCATGCAGCGCCGAGCGTGGGCGCCAACGATATTAAACGAACATTCCTGGGTCCTTGGGCGGCTCGCCAGGCAACGCGGGATCACCGACCGCGGGCGGCGGGTCGCCGGGGACGTGCGGCTCGAAGGGGGGATCGATGACCGGGGGCTTGTTCGGAGGCGGATCCGTCAGCGGTCCCTTGCGGATGTCCGGATCCTCGACCGGCGGCTTCTTCGTGGGGTCGTCGACGCCGGGGTGGGGCGTGTCACCGATGCGCGGATCCTGCACGGGCTGGTTCATGAAAGCCCAACCTGCGACGCCCATGCCAGCTCACCCCACGCTCCACGATCTGGCCAGCTCGAGCGTGCGCGCGTTCTCGCGGACGAGGTGGAGGAAGCTCTCCTTCCACTTCGGATCGTGGATCATCGCGGCGCGCTCCAGGATGCGGACGCGCGCGGTCGCGATGGCCTCGCGCGCCGCCTCGCGATCGCCGGCCGCCTCGAGCGCCTCCGCGAACGCGAGCCGCACGTAGGACTCGCCCTCTTCGACGCCTCCCAGCGCGTCGAGGACGTCCATCGCCTCGCGCGCCGGGGCCTCGGCGGTCCGCGGCGAGGCGCTGGTGAGGCGGATGCGACCCAGAACGCCAAGCGCATAGGCACGGAGCGGGGGAGTGAGGCCGAACGCCTCGATGGCCGCTCGTGTCTCGCTCTCGGCGCGATCCAGCTGCTGGTCCATCGTGAGGAAGAGCGCGCGGTAGAGGCGTGCTGCGCCTTCCATCTGCCGGTCGCCCTGCGCGATGAAGGCCTCGAGGGCCGCCTCTTCACGCTGGACGGCTGCCAGCGTGTCGCCGAGGCGCGCCTGGAGCATCGCCTGGTGGTGCCAGGCCATCGCGGTCACGCCGGACAGGCCCATGCGTCCGGAGGACGCGAGGGCATCGTGCAGCGCGCGCTCGGCGTCGGGATAGGCCCCGAGCTCGATGCACGCCGCGCCGGCGCTCACGAGGTGCCGGCACGCGGCCCGGGTATCGCCGGCCTGGTCGAAGTTCGCGATGGCCACATTGTAGAGGGAGAGCGCCGACGCGGCATCGCCGCCCACGTGCGCTCGGTACGCGCGCGTGCGGTAGACGTGGGCGACGGCGAGCGGATCGTCGTCCTGGTTCTTGGACTGCTCGTAGGCGGCGTCGATGGTGCGGAGCAGGTCGTCCGACGAAGGGTAGTTGCCGGCCTGCATGAGCACGCAGGCGGCGCGCGTGAGCGCCACGAGATGGGGCGCGGAGAGGGTGCCAGCGGAGCTCACGTCGCACAGCTCGTCGACCGCGCGATGGAGATCCGCTTCGGTGCCGAGACGCGCTGCGGCCTCCACCGTCTCGCCGGCCGCGAGGAACCAGCGCCGGCCGCCGCGCGGCAGGAGCTCGAGCGCCTGCGCGGCGCACTCCTTCGCGGCGTGGTTCTCGCCGCGCCAGCGATGCGCCTCGGCCTTGCGCAGGGCGAGGCGACCCAGCACCTCGCCCTCGGCGCCGCACGCGATCCCTGCGTCCGCGCGCTGGAGGCACGCCGCGAGGTCGTTGCCCTCGAGCGCCTGCGCGGCGGCGCGCCGGTAAAACGTGATGGCCCGCTTCGGCTCGCCGCCGCGCTCGAGGTGCTCGGCGAGCACCACCGCCTCGCTCTCGCCGACCTTCTCGAGCCACTGCGCGGCGAGCTTGTGGCCGATGATCCGATCCTTGTCGGTGAGCATCGAGTAGGCGGCCTCGGCCACGAACGCATGGCGGAACACGTACTCATGCTCGCCGCGGAACTTCGTGTCGTCGCGGCGGCTCACGATCTCGCGGACGCACAGCTCGTCGAGCCAGGAGTTCACGTGCGCGTCGCTGTCCTCACCGGCGAGCAGCGCCACGACGCCGCCACGCCAGAACGTCTGCCCGAAGACGCTCGCCGCGCGCAGCACGCGCCGCGCCTCCGGCTCGAGGGCCTCGAGGCGCGCCTGCACCATGGTGAGCACGGTGTCGGGCAGCGCCATCGGCGCGAGCCCGCTGCGGGGGCGGCCGTCGGTGCTGGGCCGCGGCGGCTGCTGCGCGCCCGCGCCGAACATCGAGACCGAGCGGATCAGCTCCTCGAGGTAGAACGCGTTGCCGCCCGCGGTCTGGACGATCTGCGAGACGACGTCGTCGGTGGTGGTCTCGCCGAGCACGCCCCGCACCAGCTTCTCGCTCGCCTTCTTCGAGAGCTCCTTGAGGCGCAGCTCCTGTACGCCTCGCTCCGCGAAGATGTCGGGGAAGAGATCCTTCACCTCGGGCCGCGCGAGCGCCAGGACCATGAGCGGCTTGTCGTGCACGGCGCGCAGCGCGGAGTCGATGAACTTCACGCTCGGGAGATCGCCCCAGTGGAGATCCTCGAGGACGATCACCACCGGCTGCTCGCTGCACTCCGCCAGCAGCCAGTCCTCGAAGGCGCGGCGCATCTGATCGCCCATGAGGACGGGGTCGTGGCGCGCGGCGCGGAGCTGTACGTCGTCCTCCTCGGGAATCGACACGCCCAGGATCTCCGCGAGAAACTGGGTGACGCGCAGCTGGTGCGCCTGCGGGACCTGGCGGCTCACGCGCGCGCGGATCTTCTCACGCTGCACGCGCGGCGGCTCGCCGTCCTGCGCGCCGGCCGCGGCGCGGATGATCTGCGCCAGCATGCCGAAGGGCGAGCCGGCGCGCATCGGGTCGCCGCGCGAGGTCCAGACCTCGTGCGCGTCGCCGCGGTGGTGGAGCATGCGCAGCAGCTCGTAGCGCAGGCGTGACTTGCCGACGCCCGCCGGCGCGGTCACCAGCACGACGCGCGCGACGTCGTCCGCGACGCACTCGGCAAAGTAGCCCTCGAGCATGACCAGCTCGCGCTCGCGCCCCACGCACGGCGTTGGCTTGCCGAGCAGCATGCGGCCGGCGTCGACCGCGGCCTGCTCCGACGCGAGCTCGAGCCCGGCGCCCTCGGTCTTCACCACGAAGCGCGAGTCGAGGAGACCGGCGGTGACCTCGTCGATGTGGATCGGCTGCTTCTTGCCGGCGGCGTGATGCGCGACGTCGTCTGCGCCCTGCGCCTTGAGCATGCGCACCGCGCGATCGACGGCGTCGCCGATGGGGACGCGCTCCTCGAGCACCGCGCGCCCCGTGGCGAGGACCATCGGCGCGTTGGGCGCCGCGATCCGCATCGCGAGCACGCAGCGGGCGGCGCGCGTCGCCTGATCGGTCGCGCTGTGGCGGCCGGGGAGGGTCACGACGATCATGCCATTGGGCAGCGACTCGAGCTGCGCGCCGAAGGGCTGAATGGCGCTCCGCAGCCTTCCGGACAGGGACTTGAGGCCCTGCCACGTGCCGTCGGCGATGGTCGACTCCTCTTCCCCCTCGTCCTCGCCGTGGGAGTGGGAGGCGACGGCCACGACGCTGACCAGCCGCTGCTCACCGCGCGTGATGACGTCGGCGTGGGTGGTCGTCTCGCGCGTGACGAGCGTGCCCACGGTGTCGAGCGAGCCGAGCGCCGCGAGCTCGGCGGCGACCACTCCGCCGTCGGTTGGGCGCTGCATGGGATCGCGCGAGAGCATGCGCGCGAGCAGATCGTCGAGGGCGGCGGGGACCTCCTTGCGGATCTCGCGCACCCGCGGCGGCGCCTCGAACAGCATCTTGGCGAGGATCGCGATCTCGTCGTCGCCTGCGAAGGCGGGGAGCCCGGTGATGCACTTGAAGAGCACGGCGCCCAGGGCGAACACGTCGGCTCGGGCGTCGAGCGCCTTGGTGCCGCGCGCCTGCTCGGGGGCCATGTAGCCGAGCGTGCCCAGCATGACGCCGGTGTTGGTGATGGCGCTCGCGCCGAGCCCCATGCGGGCGATGCCGAAGTCGATGAGCGCGGGGCGGTCGTAGTCGGTGTCGCGGAGGAGCAGGTTGCCGGGCTTGATGTCGCGATGGATGATCCCCTTGGCGTGCGCCACCGCGAGGGTCTCGGCGATGCGCGTCACCATCTTCACCGACTCGCCCATGGTGAGCCCGGTGCGCGCCAGCCGCTTGCCGAGGGTCTCGCCGACGATCCACTCCATCGCGAGGTAGGGCATGCCGTCGTCGGTGTCGCCGTGCGCGACGTGCTTGACGATGCCCGGGTGACTCAGCTTTTCGAGGATGCGTGCCTCGCGGTAGAGCCGCTC
>JAYTBL010001075.1:0-6198 GCA_043736975.1 Polyangiaceae bacterium | reverse complement strand
CGCGACGCTGGCGCACCTCACGCCCGTCAAGGACGGTGGAGCGGCGCACCTCGTCAAGATCGAAAGAATCACGGACCGCCTCGAGCGCGCTCGGCTGGTCCAGCATGCGCAGATGTTCACGGCGTTGCGCCATCCCAACGTGGTCGGAGTCCGCGAGCTGCGAATGAACGGGGCGATGACGTATGCGGTGACGGATCATTTCGATGCGGTACGCCTCTCGACTGTGCTCGAAGAGTCTCGCCGGCACGAAGGTGGCCCCGGGCTCCCGCTGGGGATCGCGCTCCGGATCGTCTTCGATGTTCTCGGGGGCCTCGCCGCGCTTCAGGAGGCGTTCTCGGAGGAGACGCCGCGCATGATTCACGGTGAGCTCCAGCCGGCATCGATCCTCGTCGGTGTCGACGGCCGAGCGCGGATCGACCGCCTGGGAGGCGTGGCGACGATCGATTCCCGGACCACGAAGATGAGCGACGGCGACGCTCCGTACCGCGCGCCCGAACAGTGGATTGGCGAGAGCCTCGACGAGCGCACGGATCTCTACGCGGTGGGAGCGATCCTCTGGGAGCTCATCGCAGGGCGCAGGCTCTTCTCCGGTTCGGTCGAGAGCCCCCTGTTCACGATGATGCGGGGCGAGGTTCCCGCGCCGGGGGGGAGCCTGCGGGTCGCACCCGAGCTCTTCGCGCTCTGTCGGCGCGCGCTCGCGCCGTGCCGCGCCGACCGCCACCGAAGCGCCTTGGAGTTCGCCAGCGAGATCCGGTCACTCGCCCATCACTTCGTCATTCCATTCGCGCGCGAGGACGTGACGGCCTATCTCGAAACGCGGCTCGCAGAAGATCTCCGGATACGACGAGCGAGCGTCCGCTTCGAATCGCACCGTGTTCCCGTGAGCTCGAACGGCGCGGGCTCGCCGGTCCCCGTCGTCCATCGTCCGCCTCGCAGCGGCGGCGCACCGCTCGGCAACGAGGAGCCGACGTTGTCAGGAATGAGCTCCCTGGCGGAGCTCGTCCGGTCGCTCGGTTCCACTGAGCACCGGGGAGCTGCGGAGTTCGATTTCGAAGCCAAGACCACGGCGTTTCAGCGGCCGACGACACCAGTGCCGCCCATCTCTGCCACGATGGTGTCCGGTACGCGATCCGAGTATCGACCCGAGGCCATCACGATGGCGGAGACCTCGCCGATGGTTGCGCCTGCCCCGCGCAATTCTGCTGAGTCTCTCTTGCCAGCTCGCCCACCGTCCGCCGACGAGTCGAGCTGGTTCGAGGCGCCCCCTGCTCCGTTGCCCCAAGCCGATCCTTCTGGTGAGGCGCCGCCATCGTCCGAGCAGCACGAGCAGCCGGTTACAGTCCGGCGGCCGCGGACGGCGCGGCTCACGGTGCTCGCCGGCCTCGCGGCGATCACCGCGGTTGCTGCTGCGGTGCTCGCTCATGATACCACCCTGGCGAGCGGCGCATTGAGCCTGCTGGCTCCCCGCAACACCTCACCGGTCGAAGTGGCGAGCGTATCGATATCCCCTTCGCCGTCTGCCGCGACGGCTGCGGCAGCCCTCGATGACACGGCCAACCAAGCCTCGAGGCAGAGTCTCGCAGCGCCGGCCTCCGAGCCCGATCCGACCAAGGCGAGCCCGCTGTCCCCACTGACCGCTCCGTCCGCGCGACAGCCCCAGGTGCATCGGCCCCGCCCCCGGCGAGCTCCCCCGGTCACTCCCACGGCGCCGAGCGGAGCGCCTGCACCGGGGCCTACCAGCGGCGCGACCGAGTCGCTGCGTTCGATGGAGTCGACGGAGCCGGGAGACCCGCGGATCGAGTCCGAGCCGCCGGCGCTCCGGCCTTGAGTCCGGGGAAATGCTGTCCACACATCGTAGATGTCAGAATGAACCTTCCTGAGGTAGCGGCAATGAAGACAATCGAAAACGGCCAGCTTTCGCTCTTCGGTGATGACGTGATCGAGGGAGCGGTGGCGGAGCGCGGCCCCCTTGCCGAGAGCCCGCCGTGGGAGCGGCTCTGCCGGCAGATCGCGCGCATTTACGACGCGCGCCACGAGCCGTTCCTGTTGCTGTGCGCCGCCGGCTTCGGCTTGGGGGCAGCGCTGGTGATCGGCATCTCCGACCAGGAGCTCGTCGCCTCGCTGCAGTTTTGAACCGGACGACGTCGCGCGACGCACGCGCCGTACACCGGTTCAGAACGTGAGCGGCGTGGTGCGCTGACTGACGCGGCCTGGAGACGAGCCCGACGTGAGATACCAGTAGACCGCGCCGGCAACGGCGATCACACCGACCGCGGCGACCACGTCGCCGATGATGAGCTTGGTGCGGGCCGCATCGACGTCCCTCGTCGCACAGCTGCCAGTGGGTGCGCAGGTGGACTCGAGATCGCCATGCTCGCTGCGGCCGACCGCCCACAGCGCCGCTCCTCCCCCGAGGAGACCCAGGCCGACGCCGCCGAGCGTCCATGGACCGGCGCTGCCGGTGTTCTTCGCGCGGACCTCGCCAGCCTCGAGCTGCATCGAGACGATGCGCGCGTGCTCGCCGCTCCGCACGACCAAGCGCTGGGACACGGCCGCTCCGCTGCGTCGGGCGATACGGACGACGTGCTCGCCCGCGTCCACGGCGATGGGCCGTCCATCGACACGTTCGGCGACCATCTCCCCATCGACGAAGACGGTGACGTCGGACACGTCGGCGCCGGTGGCGTCGTGCGCGCGGATCACCACCGACGGGAGCTCCGTCTCGACCTCGACGAGCCACCGAACGCAGTCGTTACGAACGACGCGCGGACAGCTCTCCCGCGAGCACGCGATGACATGCGCGCGGGCCGCGCGCAGCTTGCCAGCAGCGCGCGCGGCCTGCCCCTCCTCCGCCTCGGTCGCGCAGCGTTCGGGTTCGTCGGCTCGGGCGCTCGCTACGATCGTGGCGAGCGCGGCGAATGCGAGCGCGGCCGGCGCGAGTCTCCTCGGGAGAGCTCTCATCGGATGCAGGAACGCTTGTACCGACGGACGCCCGTGGCATCCACGACGAACGGAGGATCGCAATCCGCGATGACGGCCTCCGTGGCTGGTGGCGTCAACGCGACCGCGGCCGGCGTCGTGGGAGCGGCGATGATCGCGGGCGGCTTCGTAGCCGTGGCGCGGGTGGTTTTTGCGGTCGCGGTCGAGGGGCGTGACGGCGTCGCGGTGACCGGCGCGGGCGCGCTCGCGGCCTCCGCTTGAAGCAGAGGCGAACTGGACGCGACAGCGGCCGCAGCCGGGGCGATCGCGGGCAACGGAGCAGCGGCCGGGGCCTGGACGCTCGTAGTGCCACGGCCAGAGGGCAAGAACGCGGGCACGCGGCCAATCAGCAGGACGACGGTGAGTGCGAGCAACCCGACCACGAGCACGGCCGTGAGAGCTCTTCGTGGTCGGGGTCCAGAGGAGCCATGCTGCGGTGTGGTAGCGGTCTCAATCGCCAGCCCGGTCGAGCTCGTTCCAGCAGCTCCCGTCTCCCCGCGAACGGCCCGCGGCGTCAGGCTGGCGTGCGACGTTGCGCCTTGGGTCCGCACCATGGCGATGCACCGGCGACGGCGCTCATCGAGCGAAGTCGCTGCGAGCTCCCATAGCCAGGCCGTGACCTCGGCCCGGGTCGCGATCTCTGGCGCGCAGGCATCGAGCAGCGCGCGCGCCATGGCGGCCGCCGAGCCAAAGCGGAGCGCGGGCTCGAGCGAGAGCGCGCGCATGACGATCGCGTCGAGCGCAGGCAGGATCTCCGCGTGCGCGCTTGGCGCCGATTTGGCGCCGGCCAGGACCTGCCCGAAGAGCGCCATCTCGCTCTCACCCTCGAAGAGGCGTCGGCCCGCCAGGAGCTCCCAGAGCACGACGGCCGCGGCGTAGACATCGGTCGAGACGCTCGCCTCTCCGCTGAGATGCTCCGGCGCCATGTGCGTGAGCTTCCCCTTGACCCGCCCGTCGAGGGTCTTGTGGAGGCGGCCGTGAGCCTTCGCCACACCGAAGTCGAGGACGCGCGTGACGCCATCGGTGCCGACGAGGACGTTCTGCGGGGAGACGTCGCGGTGGACGATCCCGAGCGCATCACCGAGCTCGTCGGTCGCAGTATGGGCGGCCTCGAGGCCGGTGAGGAGGTCGACGACGATGGCGATCGAAACGCGAACCGGAATGCGTCGGCCCGCGTCGAGGGAGAGCTTCATCAGGCGACCGAGGGGCTCGCCTTCGACGTAGGGCATGATGGCCCAGACGTCTCCCTCCCCCTCGACGAGGTCGAGGATGGTGACGACGTTGGCGTGCACGACCCGTGCGGCCAGCCTTGCCTCGTCCATGAACATCGACACGGCCTCCGGCGACGAAGCCAGATGCGGATGGATCTTTTTGATCGCGACGGCGTGCGCGAAGCCCCCCGCACCGACACGGCGTCCGTAGAAGACGGTAGCCATGCCGCCGATGCCGAGCTCGAAACCGAGATCGTAGCCAGCTGGGCTGCGCGCGGAACGGTCCACGGCAAGAAATGTAGCGCAATTCTTGGCGCCGTTCATAGCCGGACTCGCATCGTCGAGCGCTCGCAGACAACGGCGTCGCGGGGCTGCTTGCCTCGACCACACCGGCTCCAATCGATACCCAAAGGAGCGAAAACGAGCGCGTGACCCGACCGGGCCTGTAGACTGACCGCGATGACGAGGAGACGCGGCGGCGTGGCGGGAGTTGCCATCGCCGCCGCCCTGACCGCAGCGTGCTCCCTGCTCACGAGCTTCGAAGGATTCGACCAGAAGCAAGTGTCGGTCGGGAAGGTCGCCGACGCAGGTGATGCGCCCGATGCGCCCGCCCCCGATCTCTGTCTTCGCCGTCGCTGGCCGCCGCCACCGGTCACGGGATCGGACGGCGACGTCGGTGAGTTCGTCAGCGCCCTCCGGTCGCTGAAGACGATCAACGAGTCGGGCATCCCGTACGGCTTCGACCTCGACAACCTGTGCTCGTGCCCGGAGCGCGTCGCGTGCGTCGGAGCCAGGCCGAACGAGCCCTGCGATCCCAAGGGGTCCGGGATCGACAATGCCGCCTCCGACTTCTTCTTTCTCTTCAGCAAGGTCACCGGAACCGCAGTCGACGAGACCGGGGTGCGCGCCGGTCTCGACCGCGGGAAGTTCTCATTGGCGTTCCTGCTCGGGCGCTGGAACGGGGAGCCCAACGATCCCGAGGTGAACCTTCGGCTCCTCAATGTCTTCGATGCCAACCGAAACGGCGACGCCGGAAGCGCGCGCTTCGACGGCAACGACACCTGGGTCATCGACAGCGAGAGCTTGGTAGGCGGCGTCCCGACCTCTCCCGTGATCAAGGCCTACGTCAGCGGCGGCGTTCTCGTCGGCGAGATTCCGAACCTGACCTTCAAGTCGCGCATTCCAACGGACGGCGACAAATGGCTCCTCCTGCGGATTGTCCTCCGTGACGCTCACGTCACGGCCCGCATCGCGCGAACGCCAGGCGGCTTCTCGCTCACCGAGGGCCAGCTCGGCGGCCGGATCCCCACGGCGGACGTCATCACCCTCGGGATGAATCTCGGCATCTGTCCCGGCACCGTCACGTTCGACGCGGTCAAGCCTGCCATCTGCGACACGCGCGACCTGCCGCTCGACCGCGCGAAAGATGGCCGGGACTTCGCGTGCGAGGCGGTGTCGTTCGGTAGTAGGTTCGAGGCTTCGCCGGCCAAGCTCGCACCGACGACCGAGACGCCGCTGGACATGTTCCCGTGCAAGGACGCGGCTCCGCCATCCGACTGCAAGTAGTGTCACCTCACGGCGAGCACGGCAACACTCACGCGCGACCGGCTGACATCGATCGGCGCGAAGACCGCGACAACGCGGACGTCACCACGCGCGAAGCCACGGGTATCATCGGCGATGATGGGTCCGACGCGATACCCCGCCGCCTCGAGGTTACCTACCAGCTCGGTCCGCGCGGCGGACAGCGGCGTCTCGGCTTCGAATACCGCCACCGTCGCCTTGTCCTCGTAGCTCCGCGCGACGATGCGCGTCCACGAGGAAGGTCGCGGCAGGCGGCGGTCTTCCTCGGAGGGCGAAGGCACCAGCTCCAGTTCGCGACCGCACGACTCGCGGTTCTCGGGCGTGGGCGCCGCAGCGCTCTCGCGCACGGCGACGCGAGCGTCACGGCGCGACGTGCCGTCTACGGGCGGTGCGTGGCAGGACGACGCCAGGAGCAGGACCGTGA
>JAYTBL010001074.1:0-13895 GCA_043736975.1 Polyangiaceae bacterium | reverse complement strand
TATGGCAATCGTCACACTGATTGGCAATGTATGATTGAGGCTATTCTCAAACCTTGGATATGCATCAGACGACCTCGGCCTGGGGACAGGGACGCGGGCGCTCCGCCCTGCCCACGGGCTCTACGACCATTGTTTTGATTTCTTGGAGAGACGAGAAACCTGTCGCCTCGACCGGTGCACCGATCCCCCGGGTCCCCAACCCGCCGGGTTCCTCGTTGCTCTTCACTTCGTCGCGAGGGTCTTTGCTTCGCGGAGGCGTTCGATTGCGCGCGAACGGTCGCCGGCCTCGGCGAGCTGCCAGCCGGCGCGCGCGAGGGCGAGCGAGAGCGCCTCCATGGCGCCGGGCTCCTTGGCGAGGGCCGCCGAGCGGCGCGCCGTGGTCGCCAGCTCGTTCATGCCGCAGGCGGCGAGCGCGTTCGCGAGACCGAGCCATCCGCGCGGGGGCGCGGCGCTCGTGGTCTTCATCATCGCCGCCACGAGGCGACCGGTGACGGCGCGCAGCTCGACGTCGTCGGTGCCGAGCGCGGACTGCGCGATGGTCCACACCGGCGGGGGGAGGCGCTCGGCGCGCTCGGCGGCGTCGGCGAGCCAGCGCACCGCATGCGCCGCGCGCGGCCAGGCCTGGTCGCGGATCGCGACCACGGTATCGAGCATCGCGGTCCAGAGCGGATAGAGGCCGCGCCCCAGCGCCGGCGGAGCGACGAGCGGGCTGGAGACGAACGCCGGCTCGAAGCGCCCCCGCAGGATGTCGCGCGCGCGGCCGTGGAGCGCGGCCAGCTCGGGGTCGGTGCGCGCCGCCGCGAGGAGCGCCGCGTCGAGCGAGCCGTCGCCTTCATCCTTCGCGCGTGCGAGGCCATCGATCGCGCGAATGGCGTCGCGCACGGGCGCCGCGTGCTTCGCGATCGCCTCGCGCGAGAAGAGCGCGAGGAGGCGGTCGACCTCGAGCGGGGTCAGCTCGTCGGCGAGATCGTCGGCGTGGCGGGCGGCGACCACGAGGGCGCGCGCCGCGAGCTGGCCGAGGCCGGGGGCGCTCACCAGATCGTCGAGCAGCCCGAGCGCAGCGGCGCGCGTGAAGCGGCTCGGGGCGCGGAGCAGGATCCGCGCGAGCACGAGCCGCTCCCGCGGCGTGGCGTCCGCGATCGTCACCCGCTTGGCCTCAGCGAGCGCCTCGTCGAGCGTCTCGGGCGTGCGGCCGAGCCACGCCGCGCGGCGGACGCGAGCGGTGTGGGCGAGCGCACGGTTGCCCTCTTTCTCGGCGCGCTCGAGGGTCTCTCCGAAGGCCGCCGCGGAGCGGGCATCGCCGGCGACGTCGAGGCAGCGCGCATACATGTAGAGTGCACGCGCCGTGCGAAGGCGCTTCACCTCGGCGTGCGCGAGCTCCACCGCCTGGAGCCCGAGGCCGGCGCGCTGGAGCTCCTTGCAGGCGGCAAAAATGCCGTCCCACACGCCCTCGTCGACGGTCTGCCAGAGCTGACCGAGGTCCCGGACAGCGCCCAGGTCGCGGATGGCGATGGCGCAGCGCAGGCCGCCGAGGATGGTGCGGGCGCGCAGCTCGGCGCCCGCAGCGCCGAACGCGAGCCGCCGCCAGACCGCCAGGCCGGCGGCGGGCCCTGCCGAGCGCTCGATGCGCTCGGCGGCGGCAGTCGCGACGTCGGCGGTGAGGCTCACGCGCTCCTCAGCCGGCGCCGCGGTCGGTGACGAGGCCAATCGACGGCAGTCGCTCGACCGCCGCCTCGAGGCGCTCCAGCTCGGCGTCGATCTGCTCGATCGAGCGGCGCGAGGCTGCGGGCTCCTGCTTGCCCTCCTCGGCGACGAGGGTCTTGAGCGGCTTCGACACCGTGTCGGCGAGCCATTTCTCGAGGCGTCTCTGCTCGGCCATCTGCATGACGCGGATCTCATCGGTGGTGCTCGGTACCATCTCCGCGAGTGACTGCTCGATGGCCTGCGCGCGCCAGGTGAGGTTCATGGTGCGGCGCTTGATGTACGCGGGGTCGTCGAGCTTGAGGTTCGAGAACTCCTCCTGGTACGCGGTCTCGAACAGCGCCTGCACCTCGTTGAAGACGCGGCGCCAGGTCGGGCCGTCACCCGCCTCGTGAGCGGCCATCGCCTTGTCGTAGAGCGCGTCGATGCGGCCCTCCCACGCCGCGCGCTCCATCCCCATGAGCATGCCGCTCGAGCGGTAGACGACGCGGCGGAGCGTGTCGAACGCCTCCTCCATGCGCTGCATCGGCGGGACCATGCCCTCGCCGGCGCCGCCGTGGAACTCCTCCACGAGATGGCGGAGCCGCTGGCAGAGCGCCTCGAGCTTGTCGGGGTCGGTGTGCAGCACCTCGCGGATCCCGACCACCAGGCGATCGGCCTCACGCGCGAAGTCCGAGCCGAGGCCGCCCCACAGCGAGCGCTTTGCCTTCTCGGCTTGCTCGAGGAGCGACTCGACGTCCTGCGTGCCGCCGGCCGGGGCCTGCGGCGGCTCGATGTGCGCCTGGATCTGCTGCGCGCCGACCGTGGCCTGCGCCTCGAGGCGCATCGATTCGTCGCAGCGGAGGATCACCTCGACGGGGCTGCCGACGGGTAGCTCGCGCGGGACGTCGATCACCAGCGTCTTGATGGGCAGGCGGTTCTGCAGGATGCGGAGCACGACCGCGCCGGTCTGGTCGGCCGTGAAGAACAGCTGCGTGACCTGCGCGGGCAGCCCCATCCCGCGCGCGAGCAGCACCTTGCGCTCACGCTTGCCGCCGCGCACCACCTCCAGCGCGATGTCCTTTGCGACCACCGAGGCGCGGCTGAGCGAGGTGGGGCGCGGGCGCAGGTCTCCGCGGTGGAACGAGAGCGGCAGCTCGGCGAGCGCGACGCCCACCGAGGACTGGAGCGCGAGGGTGGCGCTCGTCTCCTCCGCCTCGCCGAGCGGCAGATCGAAGCGCATTGGCTCCTTGGTGAGCGCGCTCTCGGCGAGCGCCTTGTCGCCCTCCCAGATCGCGAGGCGCGCCGCGTTGGGCGGGGCCTGCTCCACGGTCAGCCCGAGCCGCAGCTTCGTGCCCTGCGCGACCAGAGGCGTGGTCACGCGGACGCGCACGTCCTTGTCGCCGAGGAGCGTGCCGCCGAGGTGCGCGGCATGGATCGCAGCGCCGAGCGCGACGCAGGTGTCGACATCGTCACGGAGCGGCTCGCTGCCCGCCTTGCACAGCTTCTCGGTGACGGAACGCACCACGAGCGGGACGCGCGTGGAGCCGCCGACCAGGATCACGTGCTCGATCTCCTCGAGGCCGACGCTCGCCACCTCTCGCGCGCGGACGAGGGCGCGCTCGCAACACGCGATGGTGGTCTCGACGAGGCCGCCGATGACCTTCTCGTAGTCGGCGCGCCCGACGTCGCCGTCGTAGGAGACGCTCTCGCCGGCCTTGTCCTTCATGAAGTCGCTCTTCGAGACATGGACCACCTCGGCGGTCGAGAGCGACTCCTTGATCTCCTGCGCGAGGTGGATGAGGCGCGCGAAGAGCGCGCGATCGCCCTCGTTGTCCTTGACGTCGAGCTCCAGCGAGTAGCCCTTGGTGACCAGCTCCTGGCGGAGGTGGTCGGCGAAGCGCCGGTCGAAGTCATCGCCGCCGAGGTAGTTGTCGCCGTCGATGGCGAGCACCTGGTATTCGCCCCCCACGCAGCGCAGGATCGAGACGTCGAACGTGCCACCACCGAGGTCGTAGACGAGGAAGTTCCCGTCGCCCAAGCGCCCCTTCCAGGTGTGGTAGATCGCGGCCGCGGTGGGTTCCTGGAGGATCCCGATGACGTCGAGCCCTGCGAGCTCACCGGCCTTGCGCGTGGCCTCGACCTGCGGCGCATCGAAGTACGCGGGTACGGTGATGACGGCGCGCGCCACCGGCGTCTCGAGCACGGCGGCGCCTGCCTTGAGCGGCTTCTGCGCGAGCGTCTCCTTCATGCGATCGCGCAGCTCGATCAGGATCTTGGACGAGATCTGCTCGGGCGTGAGCTGGTGCGGACCGACGGTGACTGTCGCCTTCTGGCCCATCTTGCGCTTGATCGACTCGATCGGCGAAGACGACGCGGAGCCGCGCTTGGAGCGCGCGGCGTGGCCCACGAGGTAGGCGCTCGTCTTCTCGTCCCACGCCACGGCCGATGGCACGGTCCGGCGCCCGAAGCGGTCGGCGAAGATCACGAGCTCTCTCTCCGAAGGCGGGAGCCAGGCGATCTCCGAGTTGGTCGTTCCGAGGTCGATGCCGACGGCGCGATCGAGGAAGGGCATGCAGCCCTCAGCCTACCGCAGGCCGAGCCGCTACGTCAGAGGTGAGGATCGTCGTCGAGCGGGGGGGCGTCGACCTCGCCCGCGCCGTGGGCGCGCAGCTCCGCCGGGGCGATGACGAGGGGCAGCGCGGCGAGCGCGCTGGGGCGCGCCGCGAGATCGCGGAGCTCGAGCTCGGTCGCCGACACGCGGTGACGAAGGAGCGAGGGCGGGAGCCCGAGGGGCGCGCGGGTCTCGGGGTGCGCATGCAGCGCCGCTCGCAGCCGGCGCGCGGGGTGCAACGTGAGCTCCTCCCACGCGGCGCGGATGCGATCGCGCTCGGCTTCGGTGGTCGCGTCCTCGGCGAGCTCCTTGAGGCGCTGCGTGATGACGACCACGCCCTCGCGCGGATCGAGCCCGTACTTCTCGAAGGGGTTGTCGTCCACGCGTCGAGTCTACAGCGCGATGCGGCCGCGTTTCACGCGTTCCAGCATCGCCTTCGCGCCCGGCAGATCGCCCGACTGAGGGTACATCGCCTCGGCCCGCTTCAGGAGCGCCTCGACGCGCTCGAGGTCATCGTGGCGCGCGAAGACGATCATCCCGCCCATCGCCGCGCTGGCCTCGTCGACCAGCAAGGAGGCCAGGTTCAGGCGACCGTTGCGGTGCGTCGGGCACAGGCGCACCGCGCGCTCCGCGAGCTCGCGCTTTCGTGGCGGGACGCTCTCGATGTCGGTGAGGAACACGAACATCTGCGCGCATGGCGCCGCGAACGCGATGCGCGAGGGATCACGCTCCACGCGCTGCGCGAAGCTGTCGATCATGACGCGGAACGGATCGAACGTAGCGCGCAGCGCGTCCCACGAGCGCGCGCGGTAGAGCTCCCAGCCGATGGTCGCCAGGCGGTCGACGAGGAACTGCTCGACCGCCTCGTCCTGCCCCGCCCAGGCCCACACCTGCAGCGTGCGCTGGAGGATCGAGCGACCGGCGGTGGTCAGCTCGCCGCGGGCGTTCGCCTCGTCGAGCGCCTCGCCGATGACCGCGAGCGCGGCGTCGAGCGCGGCATTGCGCTGGCGCTCCGCGGCCTGCTGCGCGCGCTTCGTCGTCTCGGGGCTTGCGCCGGCGATGCGCGCCGCCTCGCCCACCCACGCGAGCGCGAGGAGGGCCGCGCGGCCCGGCGCCGCGAGGTCCCGCGCCGTAGCCTCGGCGCGCTTGCCGAGGTCGGCCACCATCTCGAGCGGGACGCGCTCGGGGGCGATGGCGGAGGGCTTCTCCTTGAGCCCCTGCTTCTTCCGCGCCTCGTTGCCGAGGATCGCCTCCTCGAGCCGGCCGAGGTACGTGCGCTCCTCGCCTAGCGCGAGCCACGCCGCGAGCGACCGCATCCAGGCGTTTGCGGCGGCGTCGGGCGCGACGCCCGCGAGCGTCGAGGCGACGCGGCCGTAGTAGAGCGCAACATGGTGGAGCAGATCGGCGGGGCGGTCCTTCATGGGCGCCGCCTCGACGAGGCGTGCGAGCGGCTTCACGTCGCCTTCGAGCGCGGCCTGCACCGCGATGTATCCATTGGTCACATGGCGCGCCGAGGCCACCAGCCCGGCCGCGCGCGGATGAGGTAGAGCGCGCTGGGCGAGCGTCCCCACGTGATGGCGGAAGAGCCGCTCGAGGACGACCTCGTCCTCGAGACGACCGAGCAGGGCTTCGTCCTCGGGCCTCCACACCTGGAGAAAGCTAACAGCTGCGCTACAGTTCTGGGGTGCCCTATCGCATCTCCACCCCGCCGGATCCGGAGCCGCACGAGGTCGAAGACCCGTACGCCGCGATCCTCCGTGGACAGCGGCGGCGAACGCGGCTCGCGAGCGCCGTCGTCGTGATCTTCTGCGCGGGCGGCCTCGCGAAGGTCGCGCACTCCCATCAGCAGCCCGCGCCCCGCAAGGAGAAGGTGACCGAGGCAGCCCGGTTCGACGGCGCGCGCGTCGCGATCGCGAGCGCGCGCGCACGCGCGGCGGGGCAGCAGATCCGCTTCGAGACCAGCGTGCGCGAGGCGATCACCGCAGACGTCGACACACGGCCCGCATCGACCGCGGCGGCGTGCGGCGTGGCGCTCCCGCCCGGCCCCTCGATGGTTCGCGTGCGCGGACGGTCTGCCTTTCCGCTCCTCGTGATCGGGCACGACGAGCTCGGGGGGACGCTCCCGAGCCAGGCCATCGCCGAGGTCCTCGCGGACGCACGCCGGGCCGAGGGGCATCTCACGGCGGGGCGCTTCGAGGAGGCAACGCTCTACGCGCGCGCGCTCGATCGTCCCGAGCGCTTCGGGTACGACGTGGTGCTCGTGACCAAGGCGAACAAGCCGGTGCGCGCGATCTCGGGCAACGCGTTCGAGCCCGGCGAGATCGAAGGCCGCGCTTACCTCTACGACTTCGCGAGCGGCCAGGTGGTATGCCGCGCCGATGTCCACGCGAAGAGCTCGCGCGCCATCGGATATGTGTACTCCGATCGCAGCGACACGCCGCCGTCGCTCGGCCCGCTCGCGAGCATGGAGGACGCGATCCGCGAGGACATCCGCCACCAGACCGAGCGCGCGATCCTCGACGCCCTCCATCCTTAGCGACGGGTCAGGTCAGTCGCACTCGGGTTTGTAGTGACGGTGGCCGACCTCGTCCACGGTGTACGGCGGGTCGCAGCTCGGCTTCGGCGGCTTCGGCGCCGCCGGCGTGGGAGCCGCCCACTTCCTCGCGGGGCTTCCGCTGCTCGCGCCCGCGGCGAGCTTCGCGGGCGCCTTCGGCGCGGCAGCCGACGCTGACGCTGACGCTGACGCTGACGCCTCGGTCGGCGCGTCCGTCGCGCTCGGGGCGAGCGGCGGGGGCGTCATCGCGGTAGGCGCGGTCGCGCTCGGCTGGCTCGGCGGCTTCACCCGGTGCAGCAGCGCGTACGTCCCGAGCCCGAACCCGGTCAGCGCGAGCAGCGCCGAGGTCGCCGTCACCAGCCAGGCCACGCTCCGGCTCGCAGGCGCAGGCGTCCTCGCGGCCTTCAGGTCGTGCGGCGTCTGCGTGTGCGCGAAGACCGCCGAGCTGCTCGGCACCTCGCCTGCCGGAGGGTGCACGGCGCCTTCGTCGACATCCACCGGGATGTGTACGGCGCCTTCCGGCTCCGAGCCCGGCGGCGGAGGCGGCGGGTGCGACTCCACCGGGCTCAGGTCGTTCGCCGCGAGCTCCATCGCGCTCACGAGGCTCGCGCGCGCCTCGAGGACGTCCTTCGCGAGCCGCTCCACCCACTCGCTCACCTGGCTGGGCGACGCGATCCCGATGGTGCGCTCCAGGTCCAGCGCGAGGTCGCGCGCCGACGCGTAGCGTAGCTTCGGATCGGTCGCGAGGGCGCGCATCACGATCGCGTCCACCTCTGGCCCGAGGGACGGCACGTACTGGCTCGGCGGCGCGAAGTTTCCCTTCACGACGCGCGTGACGATATCGACGTCCTTCGAGCCCTCATGCAGGCGCCGTCCAGCGAGCATTTCCCACAGCACGACGGCGGCGGCGAACACGTCGGTGCGGCGGTCGACCGAGCCGCGGATCTGCTCGGGCGCCATGTACGCGAGCTTGCCCTTGATCTGCCCCTCGCGCGTGATCTGCGCGCGGCCGGCGGCCTTCGCGATCCCGAAGTCGAGGACGCGCGCCGCGCCGTCCGCGCCGACGATGATGTTCTGGGGCGACACGTCGCGATGCACGACGCCGAGCGGCTGCCCGTCGGTGGCCTTCGTGTCGTGCGCGGCATGCAGGCCGAGGAGCACCCCGCACATGATGGCGGTCACGATCTTCGGCGGGATGGGCTCCTCGCTCTTGCGCGCGGTGCGCATGAGGCGCGAGAGCGACTCGCCGTGGACGTACTCCATGACGAGGAAGAGCCCGTCGCTGTTCTGGACGACGTCGGCCATGGGCACGACGTTCGGGTGGCGAATGCGCGCGACGATGCGCGCCTCGTCCATGAACATCGTGACGAACTCCACGTCCGTGAGGAAGTGCGCGTGGAGACGCTTCACGGCGACGGTGCGGCCGAAGCCGGCGGGGCCGAGCAGGCGCCCGAGATGGACCGTGGCCATCCCGCCTGCGGCGAGCTCATCGAACAGCGCGTAGCGGCCGATCACGAGCGGCGAGCTAGCGGCCCTTGCGGCAGCGAGATCCGACACGACGGTGGAAGCGTATCAGAGATACAAACGCCGACGCGCGCCCGAGACCGAAGTCGGGGGCGCGCGCGGTGCTACATGTGCGAGGGGCGGAGCCCCTCGAACCAGACCCTCGAAGCCGCGACTAAGGCGCCTTCGCGATGTCGTTCAGGTCCGCCGCGTAGGCGTAGAGGAACAGGAAGAAGTAGACGATGAATCCGCGTGCCGGCTGCTGGATGCCGCGCATCTGCTTCGCCTTCGCCATCTCGGCGGGAACCATCAGCCACATCCAGTAGTACTGATAGAAGGGAATGAACATCGGCCACCACGGGAACCCCGCGTTGCCGGTGACGGCCTTCAGCTCGTTCGTCATCTTGATCGCGGCGATGATGTAGAGCACCAAGCCGGCGAGCGAGACGAGCGAGCCGACCAGGCCGAGCGCGCCGACCTCGGTGACGCTGACGAGCACACTGCCGACGACGTTGCCGAGGACGATGAGGCCAACCGGCAGGGCGAACGTCATGAGCGCATTGCGGACCGTGGGACGACCGCCAGCGCCGGGGGCGCCGCCGAGACCCATGCCCTGCATGCCCTGGCCGAAGCCCGCCTGCATCGCGCCGCCGAAGCCGCCTGCGGGCGGCTGGCCGTAACCCGGCTGACCGCCCGGAGGCTGGCCGTAGCCCGGCTGACCGCCCGGAGGCTGGCCGTAGCCCGGCTGGCCGCCTGGCTGGCCGCCCGGCTGGCCGTAGCCGCCCGGTGCTGCGGCCGGCTGGCCGTAGCCCGGCTGTGCGCCAGGCTGTGCGCCAGGCTGTGCGCCAGGCTGACCGTAGCCGCCCGGCGCGGGAGCCGGCTGGCCGTAGCCCTGCTGCGCGGGCGGCTGACCGTAGCCCTGCTGCGCCGGCGGCTGACCGTACTGCGGAGCGCCGCCCGGAGGCGCGCCCGGCTGACCATACTGCGGAGCGCCGCCCGGAGGCGCGCTCGGTTGACCGTAGCCAGGCTGTCCGCCCGGGGCTGCACCGGGCTGGCCGTAACCCTGCTGGCCCGGCGGCTGGCCGTAGCCACCCTGCTGCGGCTGCTGAGGCTGGCCATAGCCAGGCTGCGGTTGCTGCGGCTGACCGTAGCCGCCCTGCTGGGGGGGCTGCTGGCCCGGATAACCCGGGGGATAGCCGGGGGGGTAATTGCCACCAGGGGGTTGGTTCATGGCGCATATCCTATCCGCACACGGCGGGCGCGATCACGCTTTTGTGGAAGGATATTCGTCACCCCCCGAAAAAAGCGGGAAATGGGCGCTCACGTGGCAAGGTTATTGACACGCGCGCGTCAGGGCGCGAGGCCGCTCGTCGCCGGCCTCGGTGCAGACTGCACGGATGCGTCGACCGCGGGCAGCAGCTCGACGGCGAGCGGCGCCGAGGCACTCACGCGTTGCGCGTTCTGCCCGCCCCCCCCGCTCGCCATCCGCAGCAGCACTGCCGCCGCAGCGATCAGGAAGGCCGCCGCTGCCAGCGCGAGCACGGCGCTACGGGCAGTGCGCTTGCGGGCGCGGAGCTTCGTCCACTCGTCGACGATCGATTCGCGGGCCTGCGTCTCTGCGGGGTCGGGCAGCGTCGCGTAGCCGGGCCGGACGTTCGCCACCATCGGCTGCACGCTGTGCGTCGCCGAGACGCGGATCGACGACATCGATCCCAGCTCGCGCTGCACGCTCGCGAGCTGCGCGAAGATCCCCAGCGATCCGAAGGGCGCGAGCGCCTGCGCGAAGCGGGCGGCCGAGCCCCAGCGGCCGTTGCGATCGCGGTCGAGGCAGCGCATCACGATCGCCTCGAGCTCGGTCGGGACCTCGCGCCGGAGGGCCGTCATCGGACAGGGGTCCTCCTCGAGGACGTGGGCGAGGATCGCCGTGATGTCCTTGCCCACGAACGCCATGTGACCGGTGACGAGCTCGTAGAGGATCGTCCCGAGCCCCCAGATGTCGGTGCGGGCGTCGATGTCGACCGCGTCGCGCACCTGCTCCGGCGACATGTACGCGGGCGTCCCGAGGCTCGAGCGGTCGCGCGACAGCAGGCCGGGACGCGCGGCCGGCGCGGCGCCGCCGACCTTCGAGATCCCGAAGTCGAGCACCTTCACGCGCCGCGTCCCATCGGGCCGCGTGGCGAGAAAGAGGTTCGCGGGCTTGATGTCGCGATGGACGATGCCGAGCCGGTGCGCGGCGGCGAGCGCATCGGCCGCTTGCAGCACGTAGTCGACGGCCTCCACGAGATCGATCGGCCCACGACGGAGGACCTCGTCGTCGAGATCACGGCCCTCGAGGTGCTCCATCACCATGAACGGGACGCCGCTCTCGAGCGTCCCGACGTCGAACACGCGGCAGACGTAGTCGGACTCGATCGACGCTGCCGCGCGCGCCTCGGCGAGGAAGCGCGCGACCGACTCCTCGCGCGTCGCGTAGCGGTTCACGACCAGAAACTTGATGGCGACGACCTGGTCGAGCGTCGTGTGGCGCGCGCTGACGACGACGCCCATCCCGCCCGCGCCGAGCAGGCGCTCGACGCGGTACTTGCCGGCCACGATCTCGCCCGGCGAGACGGGCGAGACGGGCGAGACGGGGGATGCGGAGGGTTTGTCGTTCGCCACGCTACCTCGGAGCGTAGCCGACGAGCGGGGACCGGGCGAAGCGAAGGAGCTCGAAATCCTCCTGAATTACAGGCGTTTCGAGAGGGCCACGGCCCTCACCTCAAGGCGCATTCGAGGCCCTTCACCCCCATCGGTGATCGCGATCACCACCCGCAGGTCTCGCCCTTGTTCTGCTCCTTGAGGTACGTGCGGAGCGGCGCGAAGTACTCGAGCATCGCGGAGGCGTCGGCCTTCTTCTCGCCGGAGAGCGTCGCGAGCGCCTCGGGCCACGGCTTGCTCTGGCCGAGCTGGAGCATCGCGCGCAGCTTCGCGCCAGCCTCTTTGTTGCCGTAGATCGAGCAGGTGTCGAGCGTGCCCTTGTGCCCCGCGGCCTTGCAGAGCGCGCGGTGGAACTGGAACTGGTAGATGCGTGCGAGGAAGTAGCGGACGTACGGCGTCGACGCCGGCACGTGGTACTTCGCGCCCGGATCGAAGTCGGCCTCGCTGCGCGGCATCGGCGCGGAGACGCCCTGGTACTTCGTCCTCAGCGCCCACCAGGCCTCGTTGTACTTCGCCTTCGGCGTCTTTCCGGAGAGCACGTCCCAGCGCCACTTGTCGATCATCAGCCCGAAGGGGAGGAAGGCGACCTTGTCGAGCGCCATCTTCATCTGGACGTTGATCCGTCCCTTCTCGCTCGAGGGCACCTGATCGAGAAGCCCCAGGCCCTTCAGGTACTGCGGCGTGACGCTGAGGGCCAGCGTGTCGCCGATGCCCTCGTGGAAGCCGTCGTTCGCGCCCGCCTGGAAGAGGATGGGGAGCTTGTAATAGTAGTGGAAGTAGAAGTCGTGACCGAGCTCGTGATGGATCGTGATCAGATCCTCCTCGGTCGGCTCGATGCACATCTTGATGCGGAGGTCGTCGGACCACGACACGTCCCACGCGCTCGCGTGACACACCACCTCGCGGTCCTTGGGGCGCGTGAAGAGCGAGCGCTCCCAGAACGTCTTCGGTAGCGGGTCGAGCCCGAGGGAGGTGAAGAAGGACTCGCCGAGCTTCACCATCTTGATGGGGTCGTACTTCTTGTCCTTCAGCTTCTGATCGACGTCGAGCGAGCCCTGCCCCGGGTAGGGCTCGAGCACGTCGAAGACGCCGTCCCACTGCTGCGCCCACATGTTGCCGAGGAGATGCGCGGGGATCGGCGCCTTCTCGGGGATCTTGTCCTTGCCATACTTCGTGCGGAGCTTCTTGCGCGCGTAGCAGTGCAGGTCGTCGTAGAGCGGCTTGACGTCCTGCCAGAGGCGCTCGATGTCGGCCTCGAACTCGGCGGGCGTCATGTCGTAGCCGGAGCGCCACAGCGCGCCCATGTCCTCGAAGCCGATCTCCTTGGCGCCCTTGTTCCCGAGCTCGGCGTAGCGCGCGTACTTGTCCTTCATGACCGGCGCGATCGAGTGCCAGCCCCTCCACGCCTCGAGGAGCTCCTCGTATTTCCGGCTCTTCTTGAGGATGCGCGAGAGGTCGTCGAGCTTGAGGCACTTCTGCGTGGGCGCGCCGCCCGCGGTCTTGACGTCGCCGCCGCTGGGGGGCGCTGCCTCTCCCTTGCCGTAGAGCGGCGAGCCGGGCTGCGGGCAGTACTGCCCCTTGCCATAGATGGCGGTCATGCCGCTCTGCAGCTCGGCGAGCTCGCGGCGCTCGTCGGCATTCGAGGGCGCGGGGACGACCTGCGCGAGCTTGAGGAGGAGGAGCTGGCGCGCGACGTCGGGATCGATGCCCTTCACGCCGTCGAAGCGGCGCGCCTTGCCGATGGCCTCGGTGACGTACGCGGCGGTCGCCTCCTCGCCCGACGCGGAGAGCGCCTCGGTGTCGTCGGTGATGAAGCTCTGGTTCGTCCAGCCCGCGCGGTCGCGCGCCACCCAGAGGCGACGCAGATCCTTGTCGATCTGCTCCACGAAGCGCTTCGCCTCCTCGGCGTTCGGCGTCGCCGACACCGAAGGAGGCGACGACGTCGACGGCGGAGCGGCGACGTCGCACTTCGGGCACGGCGTCGCCGGGGTGGGCTCGGGGCCGCAAGCGGCGAGCACGGGCACGGCAGCGAGGGCGAGCGGGGCGAGGGAGGCCAGGAGGCGCGTGGGTCGTTTCACGCTCGCGGTTCTAACCGATCTCGCGCGGCAGACCAACCCAGCCCGGGCCCCCTGCCCTGCCCTGCCCTGCCTGCGTTGCCCTCGTTCGTCAGGAGGGGCGGCCGGCGGTCTTCTGCCAGGTCGGGCGCTCGCTGACCTTGTTCCACCACGCGCTGACGTGAGGGTACTTCGCGAGCTGCTCCTTGATCGGCGTGCCCATCCCGTACTCGAGGTACGGCATGAAGCAGACGTCGGCGAGCGTGAACTCATCGCCCGCGAGGTAGGGCGTCTTCGCGAGCTGCGCGTCCATCACGGCGAAGGCGCTGTCGAGGCTCTTCTCCGCCGCGGCGAGCACCGCGTCGTCCTGCGGGCGCTTGAACGTGTAGTGGTAGATGAACTTCATCGCGTGCGGCGTGAAGTTGGAGGTCTCGATGCTGATCCAGTTCTCCATCCGCGCGCGGCCCTTCAGGTCGCTCGGCACGAGCTTCCCCGACACCTTCTCGTTGAGGTAGCGGCAGATCGCGCGCGACTCGAAGAAGGCGAAGCCGGCCGAGGTGGGGCTGCGCTTTGTGCTCGCCCTTGGCGAAGTCGACGACGTTCAGCTCGTAGGGGGTCTCGTTCTCCGCGAGGGTCATCAGGACCTTGCGCGTGCACGTGCTCATCGGATGACCAAAGACTCTCAGCATGTCGTTCCCGTGGTTTCACGCGGGAGGCTAGCGCGAGGTTCCAACGAATGGCTGAAGATCCGAGCTGACACGATGACAGTGGCGCGCGGCGGAGCGCACCGCGC
>JAYTBL010001073.1:0-2437 GCA_043736975.1 Polyangiaceae bacterium | reverse complement strand
TCGCCAACGTGCTCGGCGTCCCGGGCATCCAGTACTTCCTCGATGCCTCGCCGCGGCTCGATCTCGATCTGCGCGTGATGGTCAGCTCGTGCGTCCCCGCCACCGACTTCGAGACCAACGGCGGCGGCACGCTCGACGCCGCCATGCTCAGCCCGCTCCTCGCGCACGAGAAGACGCTCGGCCTCGCCGAGGTGATGAACGTTCCGGGCGTGTTGGAGGGCGATCCGCTGGTCCTCGACAAGCTCGTCGCGTTCGACGGCCGCCCGCTCGACGGCCACGCCCCGCTCGTCACCGGCCAGGCCCTCTCCGCGTATGCGTGCGCCGGCATCACCTCGTGCCACGAGAGCTCGGAGCTGGGCGAGGCGCAGGAGAAGCTGCGCAACGGCATCGCGGTGTGGATCCGCGAGGGCAGCGTGGCGAAGGATCTCGACGCGCTCACCCCGCTCCTCACGCTCGCCACCTCGACCAGCATCGGCTTCTGCACCGACGACCGCAACCCGCTCGACATCCAGCGCGAAGGCCACGTCGACTACCTCGTGCGCTCGGTGATCGCCAAGGGCGTGGCGCCCGAGGTCGCGTACCGCGCGGCCTCGTGGTCGGTGGCGCGCCACTACGGGCTCGCCGGTCCCGCGAAGGCGCTCACGCGGCTCGGCGCCATCGCCCCGGGCTACCGCGCCGATCTCGTGCTCCTCGACGACGTCGCGACGTGCGCCATCCGCGACGTCTTCGTCGCCGGGCGCCGCGTGAGCGAGATGGAGATGCCGCGCGCGCCGGCCACCAGCGTCCCCAACACCATCCGCGCCGCGCTCCCCGAGCTGCGCGATCTCGAGGGTCCGGCCGGCATGGTGCACGTCATCGGCGTGCGGCAAGGGCGCATCCTCACCGATCGCCACGTACTGAAGAGCGACGCTCCCGGCGTGCGCCGCCTCTCGGTCCTCGAGCGCCACGGCAAGGGCAGCAAGCCCGCCAACGGCTACGTCACGGGCTTCGGCGACCTCGAGGGCGCGATCGCCTCGAGCGTCGGCCACGACAGCCACAACCTGTGCGTCGTCGGCAAGGATCCGAGCGACATGCGCGCGGCGCTCGCCGCGCTCGCGTCCTCGGGCGGCGGCTTCTGCGTGGTGCGGGGCGGCGTGGTGATCGCGCACCTCCCACTTCCGCTGGGCGGACTGATGTCGCTCGAGGAGCCGGAGACGATCGCGCGGGCGCTCGAGGAGCTGCATGCCGCGAGCAGGGCCATCGGCTGCATCCTTCCGGAGCCGTTCCTCCAGCTCGCGTTCCTGAGCCTCCCGGTCATCCCAAGCCTGAAGCTCACCGATCGCGGCCTGATGGACGTCGACGCGTTCAAGCTGATCGACGTCCGGGCGGCGTGATCACTGACGCGTATACGTTCCGACCTGTTCGAACAAGCAATCCGTGGGAGCGCTGCCGACCGGCTTGAACCGAATGCCGCCCGTGATCCGCGCGCTGGCGCGTGGAGTGCTGTCGGAGAGCAGCTGGAACGTCGAGACTCCGTAGAGCTGCGTCTGAGGATCCGCAGTCGCTGTCCCAGGGAACTCGCAGCCCTGATCAGCGAGGAGGCTCGCCGTGGCTCCGTCGACGGTCGTGTCCAGATTGCAGCCTCCGCCGACGATGATGTTCAGCGCCGTGGTCGTTCCCTTCGTGATGACGAGAGTCACCGGTCCGAGGCTTCCCGTCCCCGAGGTCGCGCAGTCCGAGAGCGCGATGGTGCTGTCGGTGCTCGTCCAGGTACCGACGAACGAGTCGGGCGAGACGCCGATCGGGTCCTTGATCCCAGCGAGCTCGTTGCAGCCGAGGAGCGCGAGCGCCCAGACCGCACCCCACATCGGTGATCGCACCATCAGAAACTACCGCTCAGCGCAAAGCCCGCGGCTCTCGGCGCGATCGACGGTGCCGCCGCGACCGACGGACGGGACTTGCCCGCGGCACTGCTCGGCGTCGGCTTCGCGAGGACGAACATCGCGATCCCAGCTGCGGTCAGGAGTCCACCCACGACGAACAGACCCGTCGACGTGTTGCCGGTATCGATGGCGTCGCGCCGCAGCCTCGTGCCATTGCCAGTACACACGTTCGTCGACTCGTTGCATCCCTGGGCATTCGAGTCCGTGTTCTTGCCAATCGCCGAGATACCGAAATAACCACCCACGCCAACCAGGACCACGCCGACTCCGCCGGTGATGATTCCCACGGTCTTGAGCGGAAACCCGCCGCTCTTTGGCTTCTCCGCCGGCGTCTTGTCGCCGGTCGGAATGGGTGGAGGAGGCGGCGTCACCTCGCCCTTCGCCGTCTCCGCGAGCAGGGGGATCGCCACGATCTCGGTGGCACCGTCCGGCATCTTCACGCGCCTGGTGAACGCCTGTCGGCCCGGCGCGCTCGCCTCCACGACGTGCTCCCCCTTGTCGACGGGCAGCGCGGT
>JAYTBL010001072.1:0-6204 GCA_043736975.1 Polyangiaceae bacterium | reverse complement strand
TCATTGTTCATCCATGAAGTCGGGCTTCGGCTTTGCCGAGGTTGCAGTCGAAGGACGCCCAGGCCCGGGACCAGGGCCGGGCCGTCCCGTGAAAGGCCGGAAGGTCGACGGCGCTGGTCGCCCGGACGGTGCAGCGCTCGCGGCGGCAACGACCGTCGAGCTCGAGAGGGAGGGGGGGGGTGCAAGCATGGGTGGCAGCGCTGTCGATGCAACACTCGAACCCGAGGCTGACGACGCCTGACTGGCCGAACTGGCCGACGTGGCCGGCAGAGGAGACAGAGATGCCGCGCGCAGCTTCTTCAGCACAACGACGCTGAGCACGGCGACCACCGCGACGGAAGCAAAGGCGAGGGCGACGAGCGCCAGCCAGGGACGCCGCGCGGGTTCTGCCGCGCCCGACGCCGACCCCGTGATCGGAGACGCGAGGGTGAGCGCGGGCGAAAGCAGGGCGGCGGAGGAAGGTCGAGGCGAGAGCGCCAGCGGTCGGTCGACGGTGCCGATGGGGTGAACCGCGGATGACCCGACCTCGACCGTATCCCTCGCACCAGGCACGGGGACGGGCGATGGCCCCATCCTTGCGGTTCGGGGTATCCCGCGCGCGCCGAGCGCGACGGGCAAGACCTCGCTCGCGCACGAAGCAAGCGCCGCGCGCATCTCCGCGGCGGTCGCAAAGCGATCGCGCGGTTCGAACGCGACTGCGCGATCGATCACATCGCCGAGCCGACCGCGCAGGCCCTCCCCGAAAGACGACGCCGGCGGCAGCGGCTGCAGCGCGGCCATCGCGAGCTCCTCGGAGAGCGTGGTGGCGTCACGCAGGCGGCCACCGACCATGAGCGCGAGCCCGCTCGCGCCGACGGCCCAGAGATCGCTTCGCGGTCCCACCAGCTCCTTGCGGCCGCGCGCCTGCTCGGGGGCCATGAAGGCCGGCGTGCCGATGATTACGCCGGTCTGCGTGCCGCCGGTACGCGGCGAGGACTCGACGAGCACGGCGATCCCGAAGTCGAGCAGCTTCAGCTCCCCTTGCTTGGTGAGGAAAATGTTGGCCGGCTTGATGTCGCGGTGAACAATCCCTACCGCGTGCGCCGCCTCGAGGATCTCGAGCAGCGCCAGCATGACGCCTACGGTCGCCCGCATGTCCATCGCCGGCTCGCCTCGCTTGAGGTGAGCGTCGAGGGTGTAGCCGTCGAGGCGCTCCATCACCAGGAACGGGCTGCCGTCGTCAGCGCGCCCGTCGTCCAGCACGCGGACCGCGCCGTCGTGAGGCACCTTGTTGGCCAGGTAGCCCTCCCTGAGGAACCGCGTGACGAGCGACTCGTCGCGCGCAATCTCGGGAAGGAGCATCTTGATCGCTGTCCGATGGCCGTTCCGGTGCGTGGCTCCGTACACCACCGCCATGCCGCCGGTGCCGAGGACCGCATCGAGCGTCCACTTCTCGGCGATGCATTCTCCAAGCCGGGCGCGCGGGTCGAACGGGGCCGCTGCTTCGTCATGTTGCAAGGAGACCGACATCGCGTGCCGCTGGAAGTCTACACGACAGTGCGCGCCGGCGCCTAGCCGCCGCGGTGGTCGTTCTTCGGGTCGGTGCGGGCGGTCACCGTTGGCAGGGCGTGAGGGTCACGGTGTACGTCGCCGACGTGTCGAAGGAGACGAGGACGCGCCCCGCTTCCGGGCGCACGTCCACCGCGGCGCTACCGCCGCGCACACGTACGTCGATGCAGGAACCAAAGTGGCGCATAGGCGCGACGATCACGAGAGGCGCGCCGCCGGGCTCGGCGACGACGACGATCTCGAGGGTTCGAGAGTCGCGCGAGAACGAGAAGCGCTCCAGGCGTCCGGGGACCTGCCGAGGGTAGGGGCGGGCGAGAGCATCGACGACATCGGAGCGCTCCCGTCGGTCCTCGTGGAGGAGCGCCTGCGCGCCATCGGTCACCGCAAGCCCGTCCGACGGCCTCGAGAAGACGCGCGAGAAGGACCAGTAGGAGGAGCCGACGGCGTACCGATCCTCGAGGCCCACGTGGGTCCAGAGGTCCTCGAGTGCGCCCTCGATGGTCAGGTTCACGCCCCACTCGCCGTTCCAGAGCGGCAGGCCCACCGCGCGCGCCTGCTCGGCGGCGAGCTCGAAGTCGAGCTCCTTGCGCGAGTCATCGACTCGCCGCTTTCCTCGGTAGAGGGAGAGCCAGCCCGTATAAAGGTGGGGCGCGAAGACTGCATCGGGATCGATGGGGCGGAGATCCTCGGTGTTCATCAGGAGCGCTTCGCTGCGCGCGATCGGCGCATCGATAAACATCAGGCCTCGAGCGCCGCGACGCCGCAGCTCGGGGGCGATGCGGCGCAGCGCGGGGTAGAGCAGACGCGTCTCGAAGCTCGACACCGCGCCACCTGGCTCGTTCATGGGCTCCCAGCCGACGACCGCCGGGTGTTCGCCGAGCGCCTCTGCCAGGTGACCGAACGCCGCTTCGTAGGAGTCGAGGAGGCCGTCTTCGTTGCTCCACAGGCGATCGAAGAGCGCGAAGTGCCCGAGCAGGCGCGGCTTGAAAGCGATCGGGCAGGTCCAGTCGGGTGCGCCGTTGGCAGACGCTCGATCGGGGTCATCGGCGGCGACGGCGCAGCGGCCCCAGAGATCCTGGTGCCACTCGAGGACCACTCCGAGTCCCGCGGCGTGAGCGAGATCGAGCTGATGGCGCACCTCGTCGACGTAACGGTCATCGAACACCCCGCGCGCCGGCTCGAGGCGGCTCCAGGAGATCGCCATCCGCCACACCGAGAAGCCCCAGGCAGCCACCCGAGCGTGATCGGCTTCCTCGACCTCGCGGCCTCCATAGCCCACGTCCTGAAGAGCATGGTGCTGCAATCCGCGCAGAATGACCTGGCGTCCCGCCGCGTCGACGATCCGCTGGTGGTCGACGTGCAGCGGGAGAAATGCGCCCTCAGCGATGGGCTGCCGTCGAAAGTGGGTTCCGTCATCGCTCACGGGAGCGTCGACGCAGCCGCCCATCGCCGCGGCGACCAGTAAAAATCGGACCGCTACCTTCAGCAGCGCAAAGTAGTACGGGGCGCGCCGACGATGCTCTGACGATGATGACATCAAGAGCTCGTACGCGTGCATGCGTTGTTCCGGGGAACGAACGGGCGAGCGGGCACGAGCATGGCGGGACCGGGATGGCTCAGCGAGACGTGCACGTCACGGTCTTCGTGGCTCTCGCCGTCCTCGAGCAGCGCGAACGCCAGCTCGACTCAGGCGATCGAGCCGTGCGGGCGACTCGGGCCTCCGCATCCGCGAGCGAGGCGCATCATCAGTCCGCGTAGAGGTGAGATGTACGCTCCTCGCCCACTTCGGCACGCGTGCCTCGCTGCCGATGACTTACCTCCAGCTGACGCGTCTCCCATTGCTGCGCGGTCGTGGATCGTGCCGGCCTTCGTCGCGGTGCCCTCAGCGCTCGTCCATGAACCTCTCGGAGGTAGCGGAGCGACCAGGGGCCGGGCTCGCCGTAAGGGCGGCGTGCGCATTTGCGCGTCGTGGCGACGGGCGCGCGAGGGCGGGAGGCGACGAAACGCTCGGCTCCGCGCTGAGAGGCGGGGGCGGTGTGGCAGTCGCGGGAGGCGCCGCGCGTGACGGCTCGGCGATCGGCCGCGTAACGCGCGCTTCCTCCAGCAAGCCCGGCTCTCCGCACGCGTCCCTCACCGCGACGATGGCTGCCAGCGTCCAGACTCCAACGGCTGCCAGAAGTGCCAGAATGGTGCCGAGCACGGACGTGAGCTTCGCGCGACGCTTGGGCTTGAGTGTCCCCACGCATAGCCGCCTTGCGTATTTGGTGCCGGACGCAGGCGACGGCGCGAGGCGCGCTCGCGCGGCAACGGCTCGAGACCGACCAGTCGCCATGGGCCAGGCCGGTCTCAGTCGGCGGCGAGCGCCGCGCGCATTGAGGTATCATGCGGGCATGTCGACGGGAGTCACGACCTCGAACACCGCCCGCGTCACGCCGCCGTTCCAGGGTGCCTTCGAGGTGCGGGTCCTCGAGGGACCTGACGCCGGGAAGTTTCTGGTGGTCGACGACGCCTCGCCGCCGCGCTCCTATGTGGGACGGAGCTCGACCTGCGAGCTCGCGCTGGACGACCAGCGCGTCTCGCGCAAGCATCTCGCGCTGGAGCTGCATGGGAGCGAGCTGGTGGTGATCGACGTCGGCTCCAGCAACCGTACCTTCTTCGAGAACATCCTGGGCAAGGAGGTGGTCCTGCGCGGAGGTGAGCGCATCACGCTCGGCGGAACGGTGTTGGTCGTACGCCGCATCGAGGGGGCCACGTCACAGCCTCTGGGCACAACGACGACGTTCGGCAAGCTACGCGGCGCCAGCCGCGAGATGATGCGTCTCTATCCGCTCCTCGTCCGGCTCGCGGCGTCTTCGGTCCCGGTACTCATCGAGGGAGAGACGGGGACGGGCAAAGAGGTCCTGGCCGAGGCCCTGCACGAGCAAGGGCCGCGGGCGCGCGGCCCTTTCGTGGTCTTCGACTGCACCGCGGTGGCGCCTTCTCTCCTCGAATCGGAGCTGTTCGGCTACGAGCGGGGCGCGTTCACGGGCGCGGTCGGCGCGCGCGCCGGCGTCTTCGAAGAGGCCAACGGCGGCACGCTCTTCATCGACGAGATCGGGGATCTCGAGCTCTCGATGCAGGCGAAGCTGCTGAGGGCGGTCGAGCGCGGCGAGATTCGCCGCGTGGGCTCGTCGAAGACGGTGCGCGTGGACATCCGCATCCTCTCGGCGACGCGGCGCGATCTCGACGGGATGGTTCAAGCAGGGCTCTTCCGAGACGACCTCTACCACCGCCTCGCGGTGGCCCGGGTCGAGCTGCCGCCGCTGCGCCGGCGCGTCGGCGATGTCGCTCCGCTCGTGGAGTTCTTCTTCCGTCAGAGCGGGCATGATCCGGCGACGTTGCCGATGGGCCTCCTTGCGCGCTGGGAGACTCACGATTGGCCGGGCAACGTTCGCGAGCTGCGCAACGCCGTCCTTCGTTACGCGGAGATCGGCGACCTCGCGGAGTGGCAGGCAAAGGAGCAGGCTCCGCCGCGCGCCTCCGAGGCGCCGTCTGGCGAAGACGATCTCGTGCGCGGCATCCGCCGCCTCCTCGCGCGTGGGGCGCCGTTCGCCGTGGCGCGCGACGAGATCATCGAGGCGTTCGAGCGCGAGTTCCTCGACGACGTGATCCGCAAGACGGGCGGCAACCTGACCAAGGCCGCGGAGGCAGGTGGCTTCTCGCGGCGGCACCTGCACCGGCTGCTGGGCAAGCGCCGCGCGTGAGAACACTTTGCTCCGGCGTGGCGTTGCCGCCGCAGGGACCGAACCGCGCTAACGGTCGGCTCTGACTTCGCCGGAACGTCGATGGTTGCGTGCGCCAGGCAAGGTCCCGGCGGTGGCGACCCCGGTTCGCGCCCTGTCGAGTGACGGGCCACGCCTCGTCGGTCACGCACGCTCTGGACTCTGGACGGTAGCTCTTCCTCGTTGATCAGCGACGTCCCTTCAGTCGCGGAAGAAAAGCAATGAGCTGGACGGAAGTAGAGCCCGCCCCCCGAATCGCCGCCCGTCGAGTAACAGCGCGCTCGAATCGGCGAGCCCTCGTCGGGAATCGTGGCCCTCAGGGGCTTGCTGGCTTCGAGCCGGGAGCTCCGGCTCGGACCGCGCCGGCCCACAGCGAAAGCGGGAAACGGATTGTGCGCGGTGGGCGCCTTCAAGCGCGCGTACGATCCGACGCGCAGAGGCTGGAGGAGCTCGAGGACGGCCACGGTGGAGGAGCGGTGGAGGAGGCTGCTTCGCGGCTCGCGTCGCGACGACTGTAGCGCCGCCGGCACCCACGACCTTCCAGGTCTTCCACGAAGGGAATTGACATTGATGCGCAGTGCCGTTCGGTGACTGCATAGGACTCGTTGACCAGGACGCCGGTACAGAAGCTGATGCCATCGTCCATCAGGATCTTGACCGAGCTGGCCGGCACGGTCCGCGAACTCTGCTCGCCAACGACGATGGCATCGCCCGCAACCCCAGTCGCCTCGTCATCGCTCGTCATCGCTCGGCGCCGCACGGCCCAGTAGGGCCAGACACATCACTGCGTATACGTTTTTGGGCCCATGGACAACGCCAATAATATCCTAAGTTGCCGAATCTCGGCTTCGAGGAGAGCACCGAGGGCAGCGAATGAGGAAGCGGCACGTGATGA
>JAYTBL010001071.1:0-2439 GCA_043736975.1 Polyangiaceae bacterium | reverse complement strand
GCGTCCACGTGCGTACGGTAAAGGAGTGGCGGCGGCGCTTCGATTGCGAAGCGCCGGCCGACAAACTTGCGGACGCCCCGAGATCGGGCCGGCCGCCTTTTCTCTCTTGGACGCCGATGCCGCGCGGGTCGAGGCCGTAGGTGTCGCGCGATGCGTGACGGGCAGCGCGCCGCGACGCCACTCCGGACCTGCGGGCGGCGTCGCGCCCGAGACCGCGGACGCCGCGAGACGCGTCAGACCTTCATGGCCTCTCTCGGCGACCCGTGGCTCGCGGCCCTGCACCTCGTCGCGAGCAAGGTCTCACCCTCGCCCATCGACGATCTAGCGTTTGCGCTTCGCGATCCCGCAGACCTCGAGGCCACCGAGAAGCATCGCTACCGATCCCTCGATTACCGCAAGCTGTGGGGAGCCGTAACCTCCGGCCTCTTGCGTAAGGGCGTCGCGCTCGTCACCGAGGACGAGCCGCTCATTCCCCGTGAAAAGAGCCGATATGCCAGATTTCGCTTCTTTCTCCCGGAGGCATTCACGCGCCTCCTTCCGCCGTTCCCTTTACCAACGGAGGTGATGGATGGCGCTTCGGTCCATGGCAATGCGCAAAGACTCCTCAGTGAGGCTTTGGTCACGTTCGTCGTTCGCGACGGGAAGACGACCAAGGCAAGCAAGAAGGCTGCGTTGGCGGAACAAATCGCCGACAAGATCGTGCTCGAGGACGGTGCGCTCACCCTGAGCGACATGAAACTCCCGTCGCTGGAGAAGCTCCTCCGAGTCGTTGAAGGCTGCTGGGTGGCGCAGCTCGACGCCGAGATTGGGCCCGCGGCGCGCCACATTGTGGCTCACCTCCCGTCAGGCCAGGGCTGCGCGACGTCCCAGCTCGTTCGAGCGCTGCGGCGCCTCGGGCTCGCCGCAGCGGACTCTGATCCCGCGTCTTTCTGTGAAGATGGCTCCTCGGCCGGGTTCCTCGCGCGCGGGCCAGGCCACCACGGCGATCCGATCTTCCGGGCGGAGTTGCCCGGCACGGCCGAGGACGAAGGGGAAGGGACGCTCACCGTCACCCCTATGGTCAACGGCGTCGCCGTCGACCTGCAGCAAAGCGATCCGCTCGCCGTTCTCCAGGCCGCCACGTTCTCGCGGTCGAGCGTCCGAGGTGGCCAGCTGGTCCTCGAGCCCGATTCCATACGCCTCGGACGAACGTTCGAGGAGCTCGGCGCGAGCGCGTCCCTGCGCGCTCTGCGTGCCGTGTCGCCCGCGTTCGACGCGGCGGCGCGAAGGATCGAGACCCGCGACGGTCAACTTGAGGCGGGACCTCTACCAGTTCGTCGAGTTCGTGCGCCGCGAAGGACTGAAGCGGTCGCACCGAGGCAACCTCATTCCCAAGGGGCCAGCCACCAAACTCGCCAAGCTGCTCTCCTGGGGCGGTGAAGTGGCGCAGGTGCAACTGAACGGCAGCGGGTACTGGTCTGACAAGGTCTCCAGAGTGGCCCTCGACCTCGGCCTGGTGAAGTTCGCCGACGCGCCTCTAACCAAAGAGCGCGCTGTCCTTGCGAGCCTGCTGGACTCGACGGGGAGCGAGTTTTTTCGCGGGGCCACGCTCTTCGAGGACGTCGGCGGGAGTCACGACCAGCGGTTCGATAGCTTCGGTTCCGCAACCGGGCCCGCCTCGAGGATGCCCCTGCCGAAGATTCGGCGGGCGCTTCTGGAGCTCCTCGCGAACGTGGCCTCAGATGTGTGGCTTCCGATGACAGGCCTCATTGATCTCGTTCGTCGCGAGGCGCCCACGCTCATTCTCGCTCCCACCCTGCGCGAGCCGATCAAGAACTGGCGCGAGCCCAAGGCCAAAGAGAAGCTCGAGGAGCTCTACCAGAACTTGCGCGAGCAGACGGATCAGCGGCGGGACAGCGGACTCCAACTGACCGAGGAGACCCCCGACATCTTCCTGAGGGTCGAAGGCCGCTACCTTCAGTACTCTCTCGAGGAGGTGCCGTTCTTGTGCGGGTTCGTCGACCTCGCGCGTCGTCTGGCCCCCGCTCGAGCGGGTACGTGCACTTCGGTTCTCTCCGCGTCTCAAGCAGGTTGTGCGCGGCGACCTTGCGCTCGACCGCGTCGGCGGGCGCCCTCCTACCCGGATCGTGAACTCTACGCGCTGTCGACCGTATGCAGGCTCGTCAAGGAGGACGGACCGACGTACCTCTTGCAGCTCGACCGGGCATCGGTTCTCGCGCGCGTCGCTTCAGGTGCGCGCGCGCATGAGAAATCGGACAAAGCTCCCGACGTCCGTGAGCAACTGGAGCGCCTGACCGGGACGCCGCTGCCCGGCAATGTTGCTGCAGAGATCGATGGCTGGTGTGGCCGTGCTCAGAAGTTGACGGTCTACGAAGGCATCGCGCTCGTCGAGCTGAGGGGTGCCGACGAGGCGGCGATCCGCGACGAGCTGGGCGCTCT
>JAYTBL010001070.1:0-6206 GCA_043736975.1 Polyangiaceae bacterium | reverse complement strand
CTTCCGAGGACGACCTCCTCAAGATGATCGAGCAGGGCGTCAGCGACCACCTGACGAAGCCGCTCTCCGGCATGCTGCTCTGCGCGAAGGTCCGGCTGCTGTGCGAGCGCTCGCGTTCCGAGCGCGAGCTGAAGAACAAGCTGCGCTTCGCGCTCGACAACGCCGCGCACGATGCGCTCACCGGGCTCTTCAATCGGCGCTACTTCGAGCGGCGCCTCAAGGAGGAGTGCGCGCACGCCAAGCGCCACCGCCGGCCCTTCGCGATCGTGATGCTCGATCTCGACCACTTCAAGCTCGTCAACGACACCTACGGTCACGAGGACGGCGACCGCGTGCTCCGGCACGTCGCCGAGATCGCGCAGGCACAGCTCCGCGAGGACGACGTGTCCTGCCGCTACGGCGGCGAGGAGTTCGTGCTCCTCCTCCGCGGGACGACGGGCATGGCGGCGCGTGTGGTCGCGAACCGCCTGCGCGCGAACCTCGCCGCGAAGCCGATCTTGCTCGGCTCCAAGGCCGAACCGCGCCACGTGACGTTCAGCGCCGGCGTCGCCGCCGCCGACGAGCGCAACGCCTACAACGCCGACAGCGTGATGGCCCGCGCCGACGCCGCGCTCTACCGCGCGAAGCGCGCGGGCCGCAACCGCGTCGAAACCGAGTAGCTGCGCTCCTCTTTGCTCGGTCCTAGCTCCCGCTGCCGGTCGTCGATTTGCGGGGGTCGAGGAAGGTGACGCCATCGGGGGAAGGTGCGGCGTCGTCGGGGTCGACGGGGAGGCCCAGGTCCATCGTCCGGAGCAGCCCGGTCTCGCCCAGCGAGAACGTCTCCTCCGCGACGTCCTGGAACACGCGGCGCTTCCGCTCCGAATCGAGCCAGACGGTGAGCTCACGGCAACGCATGCCGCCGAGCATCGCGTGCCAGCGCAGCGTCGTCATCATCGCGTTGGCGCACATCTCGATGCCCACCCGCGCCGCGCCCGTGCCCAGCGCCGGCACCGAGACCTTCTGGCAGCCGTGCTCGTCCGCGAGGAGCAGCGCTCGCGCGAACGCACGGCCCACGCACGAGACCTCGTTCCAGGCGCTGACCGCGTGGAACACGTGCTTCACGGGCAGGGTGCCGGGGCCGGTGCGGATGCACATACCGAGCGGCTGCTCGCCGCCCCTCGTGGCCTCCTCCTCGATCGCGTCGCCGCCGTGCAAGCGAAGCGCATTTCCTACGCCGCTCCGCATCTTCATCTCGAAGTTCGCGCTGGAGACGATGGCGTCGGCGGCCTGCGCGAGCGCGATGTCGCCCACCTTGAAGTGTACGCGCGCCGAGCCCACCACGAGCGTCGTCCCGTCGAGTCGGCTCGCGACCGGCTGCGGCGGCTCGAGCGCGCGGCCCAGCATCGCGAAATGGTGGAGCGGGGCCGACATGTCCTCGGGGCGCTTGCGCACGTCCTTCTCGAGCATGGCGCGCACCACCTGCTGGAAGTAGGCCTCGGCGGGCGACGTCGGCGTGGGCAGGCGCGGCGCCTTGTCGGGGTCGAGGATCTCACCCACGCTATCGAACGGCGCGTGGCCGTAGCGCAGGTCACAGGCGGTGGCGCCGGCGCCCCAGACGTCGGTGAAGCGACCGATCTCCTCGCCCCGGAACTGCTCGGGAGCCATGAACTTCAGCGTGCCCGAGGAGTCGCGGGCTGCGCCGTCGCTCACGGCCACCGCGATGCCGAAGTCGCCGAGGCGGATGCCGGTCTCGGGCGCGCCGAACACGTTCGACGGCTTGAGGTCGCGATGGATGACGCCGGCCTGGTGCGCGGCCCGCAGCCCCAGCCCGACCTCGCGCATCACGTGACACACCAGCCACAGCGGCAGGCCGACGCCCAGCGAGGCGCGCCGGCGGCGATCGAGCTCCGCGAGATCGAGCCCGTCGACGTACTCCTGCACGAGATACGGCGTGCCGGTCTTGGCCACCTGTCCTGCGTCCATCGCGCGCACGATGCGCGGGCTCGCGACCCGCGCCATGAGCCGCGCCTCGGAGCGAACGCGGGCCAGCGCGACGTCGCCCTGCGACTCCAGGAGGGCAGGCCGCAACGTCTTGATCACGACCGGGACAGCGAGGCCCTGGTGCTTGCCCAGCCAGACCTCGCTCATCCCGCCTTCGCCGAGGAGGCCCCATACGTCGTAGCCGGGGACGTCGAGGGACTTCATGCGGACGCTCAGTCTATCTCGGGCCGGCGCGCATGCTAGAAGCGTCGGGTGCGACGTCGCCAGCACCGGCCGCTCGTCCCCGCCGTCTCGCGGCGGCTGATCGCGCTGTTGGTGTTCCTGGTAGCCTTCGCGGTGCGGGCTTACTGGACGTTGCGGATCCAGTCGCCGCTGACCGCCGTGTACTCGGACATGGGCGGGTACGTCTCGCGCGCCGAGGCGCTGCTCGCGGGCACCACCCCCACCGAGCCGCGCATCCTGCTGATGTGGCCCTGGGGGACGCATTTCCTGGTGGCCGGTGAGCTGAAGGCCTTCGGTCGCAACGCCGTCACGAGCATCGGCGTCGTGCACGCGCTGGTGGGCGCCATCGTGGCCCCCTGCGCGGTGCTGCTCGCAGCGCGCTTCGTGAGGTCGCGCGTGGCCATCCTGGTCGCGGGCCTCGCGGTGGCGCTCTGGCATCCTCACGTCGTGTTCTCCGGCTTCTTCTCGTCCGAGATCTGGTTCTCGAGCGCGCTGATGCTCGTGACGCTCTTCCTGGTGCGGCGCTTCGAAGGGCGCTCGGGGAGCCTGGCGGCGGGGCTCTGCCTCGCGGTCGCGTTCGCGGTAAGGCCGCAGATCCTGATGACGCTCGGCATCGTGAGCCTGGTGCTGGTCGTGGTGTGGCTCCGCCATCCGAAGGCGCGCCCGCCCGGCGGGATCGTGCGCTTCGCGCTACCGCTCCTCTTGCCGCTGATCATCACCATGGGCTTCAGCATCCGGCGCTTCCACGCGCTCGACGGGCACTGGGGGCTCATCGCCAGCAACGAGGCGGCGCAACGGCTGTTCGGCGAGACGAGCGTGGGCAAGATCGAGGCGGCCTGGGTCGCGCCCGACGGCTCGCCGTGGACGTGGTGGGTCGCTCCCTCGACGAAGCAGCCCGTGAAGCCCGAGGACCGCGTCTTCGTGAACGGGTTCGTCTACGACCCCAAGCTCCTCGCCGCGATCCGCACGGACCGACTGCGCGGTGTGGGCACGGCGGCGCGGCTCGCGCGCATGATCGACAACGTGGAGCTGCTGGCGGTGCGAAGCCTGCCGTGGCCCGAGGACGACTTCCGTCGCTTCCGGTTCCGGCACCAGCTGCAGAAGGGCTTCGCGGTCGCGATCCTGCCGGTGCTCGCGCTCGCGGTGCTGGGGATGTTGTTCATGCAGCGGCATCGCTTCGGCGCGCTGCTCGTGGGCGCGCACCTGCTGACCATCCTGATCGTGGCCGCGATCTACCTCGGCGAGGCTCGCTATCGCGTGCCCTACGATCCGCTGATCCTCGTGGTCGCGACCCTCGGGCTGCACGGTCTGCTCCGAGGCGCGGGGCGCGCGTGGCGTGCGTGGCGTGCGTGGCGTCTCCGAGGTCGGCTCAGGGAACGGTTGCGAACACCGGCGTGATCGCCGGCGCGTCGCGTCAGTGCGCGGACGCCTTCACGTGCTCCGCGTAGGCCTTCTCGTCCATGAGCGCGTCGGCGGCCTTCGCGTCGGCGGCTTCCATGACCACCATCCAGCCGGTGCCGTAGGTGTCCTCGTTGACGAGCTCGGGCTTCGCGTCGAGCTCCTTGTTGATGTCGACGATCTTGCCGCTGATGGGGGCGAAGAGGTCGCTGAGCGTCTTGACGCTCTCGATGGTGCCGAACGCCTTGCCGGCCGCGATCTCGTCTCCGACCTTCACGTCCAGGTTCACGAGCGTGATGTCACCGAGCTGCTCGACCGCGAACGCGGTGATGCCGATGGTGACGCGGTTGCCCTCCACCTTCGTCCACTCGTGATCCTTCGTGTACTTCAGGCCCGCCGGGATGCTCATGACTGGTTCTTCTCTCTCTCAGCTTCGCTTGTAGAAGGGGGTCTTCACGACGACGGCCTCGATGTTCTTGCCGCGGCAGTCCACGAAGAATTTCGTGCCGATCGCGGTCATCGCCGCGGGCAGGTAGCCGAGGCCGATGGTCTTGCCCACGGTGGGGCCGGGGCTGCCGCTCGTGCAGATGCCGACCTCCAGGCCGTCGAGATCGCGCAGCGGATAGCCGTGGCGGGCGATGCCGCGGCCGGTGACCTCGAAGCCCACGAGCTTCCGCGGCAGCGGCTTGCTCTTGATCTCCTCGAGCGCCGCCTTGCCCACGAACATCGGCTTGTCGAGCTTCGTCACCCAGCCGAGCCCTGCCTCGAGCGGGTTCGTCGTCTCGTCGATATCGTTGCCGTAGAGCGACAGGCGTGACTCGAGGCGCAGGGTGTCGCGCGCGCCGAGGCCGGCGGGCTTGAGCCCGAGCGGCCGGCCGAGCTCGAGGAGCTGGTCCCAGAGGGCGGGCGCGTCGTCCCAGGCGCAGAAGATCTCGACGCCGTCCTCGCCGGTGTAGCCGGTACGCGCCGCGGTGCAGCGGACGTTCGCGATCACCGCGTCGCGGAAGTGGAACGACTTGAGAGCGGCGAGCTCCGCGGCGTCGCTGCCGGCGAGCGCGAGGACGTCGAACGCCTTGGGGCCCTGCAGCGCGATGAGCGCGGTCGCGTCGGTGCGGTCCTCGAACTCGCAGTGGTTCTCGGCGGCGTTCTGGAAGACCGCCTTCATCTTCTCGTGGTTCGACGCGTTGCAGACGATGAGCCAGCGATCCTGCGCGGCGCGGTAGATGATGAGATCGTCGAGGATCGTGCCCTGCTCGTTGCACGCGCAGGTGTACATCGCCTGGCCGTCGACCAGCTTCGTCGCGTCGTTCGTGATCAGGTAGTCGACGACCTGCGCCGCGAACTCGCCGCGCAGCTCGAGCTCGCCCATGTGCGAGACGTCGAACAGGCCGGCGGCGGTGCGTACCGCCTGGTGCTCGTCGACGATCCCCGTGTACTGTACGGGCATCTCGAAGCCGGTGAAGGGGACGAGGCGTGCGCCCGCCTTCACGTGTCGATCGTAAAGCGAGGTCTTGCGGAGCGCGGGCTCGTTCATGCGTGCCGGCACCTTAGACGACCCTCGCGCGAGTGTCAGCCGGCGCCTGGAAAACGACCTTCACGGTTTGACATACATTGGCGTATGGCTCCTCGCCGCGGCTCATGATTGTCGGCTATGCTCCGCGCCGATGGCCACGCCGTTCGACCGAGCCGCCAAGCGCTACATCGAGGAGTGGGTGCCGCGCTTCGTGCCGTACCATCTCGACCTCGTCCGTGAGCTTGCGCTCTCGGAGGGGCAGCGCGTGCTCGTGGCGCGCTGCGGTCCCGGCGCCGAGGTGCTCGCCGTGGCGCGTGCGGTGGGCGACGGCGGCCAGGTCCGCGCGACCGATCCCAGCGCCGAGCTCGTCGCCATCTGCGACGAGCAGGTGAAGAAGGCCGGCTTCCCCGCGGTGACGTGCGAGCGCGCCGAGCCCGGTGACGTCGGCGAGGGCAACTGGAACGCGGTCGTGTGTGCGTTCGGCCTCTGGACGGTGAGCGATCGCCCGGCGGTCCTGAAGGCCTGGGCCGCCTCGCTCGCGCCCCATGGCAAGGTGGGCGTGCTCACCTTCGGTCCCCCGGATCCCGCGGACCCCTTCGAGATCCTCGCGCGCGCGCTCCGCGATCTCGAGCCGAACGCGGAGGCCAAGCCCCCGCGCATCGAGGCCGACCGCGACTCGTTCGCGCGCACGTTCGAGGCGGGCGGTCTCGCGCTGGTGCGCCACACGACGCTCCGGCACACCGTCACGTTCGCGATGGCCGAGGATTTCGTGTCGGCGATCCGCGAGGGTCGCACCTGGCGCAACGTCTGGGACGAGCTCGGCCCCGAGCGCATGAACAAGGTGACAGCGCGCTTCTACGATCAGGTGGGCGGCCCCACTGCGCCCCTCGTGTTCGAGCCGGTCGCCACGCTCGCGATCGCCGCGCTACCAGGCGCAGAGGTCGATCTGGCGGTGCGCGCGAGCGTGGTCGCGCCGCGCTTGTCGGACGACAAGGGCCCGAAGAGCTGACTGCGCTCCGAGGTCACCAGGAGATCGTGGCGGTGCTCGGGCCGCCATCTCCGCCGCAGAAGCTGCATCTGCCGAGGATGTCTC
>JAYTBL010001069.1:0-6214 GCA_043736975.1 Polyangiaceae bacterium | reverse complement strand
CGGCGTCCTCGTCGTCGCCCGCAGGGACGCTGTGCAGGAGCTCGTCGGCCAGCTGCACGCGTTCGTCGGCGCCGAGCTCGTCGGCGAGGTGCAGCAGCCTGCGAACGCGCTCCGTCGTCATCGAACCATCATGAGGGCGCGGCGCGATGGTGTCGACGGATGGCGCTCGGACGAAACCCGTAAAGGTCGCTCAATCGGCTAACGTGGGAAACAATTCCGATACTTTATGTAAAACATATTGCACGCACAGCTCACGCGCGACGTTTCGCCCTGCGACGCCAGAGAAGGATGACGGCGAAGACCACGATGTCGATCGCAATGAAGCTCACCAGAACGGTTCGCCTCGTTTGGAGCGCCGACCCAGGCGCAAGGCCGTCTACGTCGATCACGAAGCGCACGACGCGCGTTGCACGGGACGTCTCGATACGCGAGGCGCTCACGCGAGCCTTCTCGGTAGCAGGCAGGTCCTTGCTCATGTCGTTCAGAAAGAACGACGAGAACGCTGCGGCAGACGCTTCGTCGGGCCACACCTCCGCGCTTTCGGCCGCCATGACTTGGAGGAAACCAAGCGTCCGCCGGGACGGTCCCCAGCTGCGGGAGATTCCGCGCGCGCGGACGGTCACTCCCGGCGCCGCGGTTTCGGCGGCGCTCGTCGTGGGGAGGTCCAGGCCCGCGCACGCTTCCTCGTCGCGCAGGTTGGCGGGCGCGACGATACATACCGCGTTGCCGGCGCCGCGGACGTCCAACGAGGTACGGTCGACGGATGACGAGGGTACGCTGTTCAGCTTCGCGCTGTCGCGCTCGCCGTCGCCTCTGAACGTTCGATGACGGTCGGCCGTACTCCTCTTCGTCACCTACCCAGCGAAGCGGCAGCGGCATGGCGGCAAACGTCAGGTCCATGACGCTTCCGGGCGCCGCGCGTCCCGTTTCGCCCGGCACGGCGGCTGCATTGTTCCTCGTCATGATGGCGACGACCGCGGCGGGCAGCGAGAATGTGGGCAACGGCATCGGCCTCCTGGAGGAGCGCTACGTCCTCGGCGAGCTCCTCGGCGCCGGCTCGATGGGCCGGGTGTTCTCGGCGTTCGACATCGTCCTCGGCATCGACGTCGCGGTGAAGATGATGCACCCCGAGCTCGTCTCCTCGCGCCGCAACGTGGTCCGCTTCGCGCTCGAGGCCCGGATCGCGGCGCGGATGCTGAGCCGCCACGCGGTCAAGGTGCTCGGTCTGGCCGTGACCGCCGCCGGCGTCCCCTGCATCGTCTACGAGCGCCTCCAGGGCGAGACCCTCGGCGAGCGCATCGCCCGCACCGGCGGCGTCTCCCTCGCCGAGACGCTCGAGATCGTGAAGCAGACCTCGCACGCCCTCACCCGCGCGCACGCCATCGGCGTCATCCATCGCGACGTGAAGCCCGACAACATCTTCCTCACGAGCGACGCCGAGGGCCGCCTGCTGGTGAAGCTCCTCGACTTCGGCATCGCCGAGGCCGCCGATACGCAGGGCCGCTACTCGCATTGCCAGCTCGCCGGTACGCCCGAGTACATGGCGCCCGAGGCGCTGCTCGGCATGTGCGAGGTCGATGCCCGCGCCGACGTGTACGCGCTCGGCGTCGTGGTCTTCGAGTGTCTGACCGGCGCGTGCCCGGTCGAGGGTGACGTCGCCGAGGTGGTCGAGCTGCTCCGCGCCGGCACGCGCACCTCGCTCCTCGAGCGCCGGCCCGATCTCGAGGGACCGGTCGATGCGTGGATGGACCGCGCGCTCCACCCCGATCCGGTCTGGCGCTTCTCGTCGATCAAGGAGCTCCGCGAGGAGCTCGAGCTCGCGACCAGCCGCAAAGCCGGCAGCCGCCACGCGGCGCGCGAGACGCTGCGTGAGGCGGCCTGAGGGGCGTCAGGTCGAGCGCGCTCAGACCGCGATGCTCCGCGCATAGAAGCCCGCGTCCAGGCGGCGCGTGCGGATCGTCCGGTCCTCGATCAGCATCCGCATCGCGAAGGTGCCTGGCCCCGGCGGGCGCCAGCGATGGGACCACCACGTCCACGTCGCGTTCGTCGTCTGCGCCGGGCACACCGCGACGCGCTCGGGCGGGGCCTCGCCGATGCGGATCGCGAGGGTGTCGGTCGGCCTCGCGCCGCCCCACATCAGGCCGACGATCCGGTGGACCACCGCGCCGTCCACGCTCCAACGCTCGACGCGCACCGGCATCGCCGCCTGATCGATCGCCGCGGGGCGGTAGTCGCGGGCGAGGACCGGCGTTCCCTCCTGCATCGTGCGGCCCGCGAACTCCACCATCTGGGAGGTCGCAGGCTCGTCCTCGCCGACGACGTCGATCGCGTCGACCCATTTGATGCACGTGCAGCCGTACCATCCGGGAACGACGAGGCGCACCGGCGCGCCGTGATCGGGAGGAAGCGGCGCGCCGTTCATCGTCGTCGCGAGGAACGCGCCGGTCTCCGCGAGCTCCGCGAAGGTGAAGACCCAGCTCGCGCCGGCGGTGGAACGCGCCGAGGGAAGCGAGTGATCGTCGAACCCCGAGACGCGGACGCGAGTGCCTCCGGGCAGCGCCTTCACGCGGTCCCGGAGGAGCTCGGTGAGCGGAAGGCCGCCCCACTCTGCCGCGCTGAGCATCCCGAAGCGCGCGAAGTCGCCATTGCCCGAGCACTCCATGAGGTGCACGCCGAGCGGACGCGCGCGCGCCAGGAGGCTACCGAGCTCGGGGGCGCTCGGCGCCTCGATCAGGCCGCCGAAGCGAACGAGCCACGACGCCGGCGCGACGAGGCGATCGGGATACCGCGTGCGGATGTAGAAGCGCGCGTTGTCGACGGTCGTACGTAGGAGCGGAACCTTCTCGAGATCCGTGTAGAGGCGGCCGTCGAGGCCGGCCGACGTCGGCGTCTCGAGCGGGCCGGTGGCCTCGCTCGCGAACGAGAGGACGCCGAGCAGCGCCCCTCGCGCGAAGAGATCGGCGCAGCTCGGATCCTCGACTGCCGCAGGCGCAGCGTCGTCACTGCAGCCCAGGAGCCACGCTCCACTCGAGCCGAGGAGGCCGCCGAGGATCTGCCTGCGCGTCGCGAGCACGTGGTGACGATAGCATCCCGGCTCCGCGCGGCGCGGAGGCGGGCGATCTCGGGTGCCGACCGGGGTCCCCGCGCGCCATCGCGCTCGTTGACGTTCGCAGTTTCGGTGAACGGTCGCAGGAGGGACGTGAGCGGCTGGCCGCAGAAGCAGCGTGTCTCATCCTGTGGGAATGCGGGCAATCGGTCTTGCGCTTCGTGCGCTCCTGACGGCGCTCCTCGTCCTGCCGTTGCCTGGTCTCGTGAGCGCGGTCTCGATCGATGTCGACAGCGAGTGGCGTGAGCTACCCAGCGACACGCGTGAGTTCGCGTTTGCGCGTCGACACTTGCAGCAGGAGTTCGACGGGTACGGCGCGACGGAGGTCTTCGCCAGCGCGTTCGGCGTCGTCGCGCTGTCGCACTTCGCCGCCGGTCTGATGAATGTCTACGTCGCCGAGCCCGCGCGGCGTGACGAGGTGCTGGAGCTCCTCGACGAGGTCGTTCGACGTGCCAAGAGCCCGAAGGTGGCACCCTCGGGGCTGGCGGACCACCGCTCCGTCGATGCCTCGGTCATGCTCGATGATCACAACCTCTATTTCAGTCACCTGGCCGTCATCCTCGGCGTGCGCCGCCTCGTTGCGTGCGATGGCGCGCGGCGCGACCGGGGGTGCACCATGGACCCGCGGGAGGACCGACTCCAGTCACGACTCGTCGACCATCTGAGGGAGAGGACGCTCGCCTCTCCGCTCCATCATGCGCCGTCGTACCCGGACTCCGACATGTGGCCCGCCGATCAATCGGTCACGCTGCTCGCGTTTCGACTCCATGACGAGGCGTTCGGAACCCGCCTCCTCGACGAGCCGCTCGCGGGCTACCTCGCGACGATGGAGGAGCACACCGATCCTGCGACACATCTCTTCCACTCGGCCGTCATCGACCCGACGATGCCGCTGGCGAGTGCGGCCGCGGACTACGCGACGACGCCGCGCGGATGTGCGGCGAGCTGGACACAACTCTACCTCGGGCAGGTCGCGCCCGATGTTGCGCGTGCACAATACACTCACTACCGCGCCACCATGAGCGCAGACATGCTCGGCTTCGGCGGGTTCCGCGAGTGGCCGTCGGCGCGGGCACGCGGCATGGATGCGGACTCGGGGCCGATCGTGTTCGGGGTGGGCATGGCCGCAACAGGCCTCGGGCTCGGACCGGCGCGCCTGTTTGGTGACGTCGATCGGTACGCCACCATTCGTCGGACGGCGCTCACGTTCGGCCTCCCGTCGTGGATCCCGTCCCATGGCTACGTCACTGCGCCGGTCCTTGGCGAGGCCATCCTCTTCCACGGCCGGACCGCGCGCCCGTGGTTCGCAGCCACTCCTGCGGTCCATGCGGCTCGCGGGAGCCAGCTCTCGCTCGTCTCGCTCGCGCTGCTCGTCGGCTATGCGACCCTCGCCGCGATGGGAATACGTCGCCTCTGGGCTCGCCGCGGATGCTCCTCCGTCGTCGATGCGTGAGTGTCGAAGTGCCGGTGACTCAGAAGCATACGAAGGACAGACCCGAGGGAGCGGAGCCGCCCTGCGCAATCCCATCCGCGACCAGCGTCATCGCCTGCGCGGTTGTCCCCTTGTAGAGCGCGGCTCGAATCATTCCCCCGCACGCCTTGCCGCCGAAGACTGCCGAGTACTCTTCGCCGGCTTGGGCGAACGTCACGCAGGGGGCGCAAATCGGGCAGGCCGGCTCGGGATCCGCGATACGACCCTCCACCATCCGGTCCGGGGTTCCGTAGAAGACACGGCGCGTGCTTTCCATCCGGAAGGATGCCTTCGCTGGTGCCCGTCACGGACGCGTCGTCCAGCGGAGAGCACGGCGTGGTGGCGAGCGGCGGATCGCTACTGCACGACGCCGAGCAGGACGCCGACCAGGACGGCACCGAGTCCTTCTTGCAAAGTCATGGTCTACCCGAGCACCGGGCCGGCGGCGCGGGGTCAGTCGGGGTGAGCGCCGCAGCCGGCGTCGGGGTGCGTGACGAGGTATGCGCGCAGATCCTTGGTGAGCGCGCAGAGCATGCGGTCGGCCATCAGCTCGGCGCCGGCCTTCTTCAGGTGCACGCGATCGCGCTCGGCGAGATCGCGCTTGATGAAGGCGCGGATGCTGGCGTCGCCGCCCATGGCCTCGCGGACGTCCCAGAACGCGCAGCTCGTCTCGGCGGCGAGCTCGCGCAGCTGACGGACGATGGTGACGATGCGTGGGTCGGAGTGGGGATCGTTCACGTCGAGGATGAGGTCCGCGGGCGCGAGGATCAGGAACGACGCGTCGGGCAGCGACGCGCGGAGCTCGGCGATGACGGCCTTCGCCCAGTCCTTGTGGGCGCTCAGCGCGAACATGTTCGTGCCCAGCTGGAACGCGACGAGGTCCCAGTGGCGGCGCTCGACCATGGGCCTGCGGGTCGCGCTCTTCGCGTGCGCCATCTGCTCGAAGTTGAGCGCGCCGGCGCAGAGCGAGTCGACGACGACGCCCGGGGTCTCGCGCTCCATCGTTGCGCCGAAGAGGCGGACCGCGCCGCGCCCGGCATGAATCGCGCGTAGCTCGGTGGGGCCGTCGGGCAGATCGAAGCGGCGGAAGCCGTTCTCGAACGTGGTGCTCCGCGTGGTGATGGTCGTGACGCGCTGTCCGTCGACGAGCACGTCGAGGTCGCCGCCGCTGGGCTGCTGGAGCCAGTAGAGATCGAAGCGGCTGGCGCGGCGGCCGACCGGCGAGCCCTCGCGCGCGGTGCCGACCCAGGCGGCGGCGCCTATCTGGCGGAAGGCGCGCCAGGTCCCGCCGTGCCGAGCATCCTCGTGCTGGTACCAGCCCCAGGGTCGCGCGAGCGAGACCCAGCCGTGCCCGCCGTCGCCGAGGCGCATCTGCCAGTGCCGGCGGAGCTGCCCGGTGATGCCATCCATGGTCAGGTTCGAGTCACCGTACATGGCCATGCGCACGTGATCGGTGGCGCGCCCGCGCGCGAGCCCGGCGAGCCGCTCGTAAAAGAAGGAGAGCGACCCCGCGGGATCGACGATGTCGGGCACGGCAGTCTTCACGACGGAGTCGTCACAAACCGGCCCCGCGAGCCTCGCGAGATCGATCACCGCACACCGCTCGGGCGTGGCCACGAGCACGGGCTCGGGCGCGC
>JAYTBL010001068.1:0-2441 GCA_043736975.1 Polyangiaceae bacterium | reverse complement strand
GAGCGTCTCCGCCCTCTGATGGAAGCGTTCGGTAGAATCGTCGCCGATCACGCCGCGTTCAAGGGAATCTGCGGCGTCATATGAGGGGATGGCTCAGCTACGGATCTGTCCGCGGTATCGTCAACACGTTCATTGTCCTCTTCAACATCCCGGTCGCGTGCGCAGGAGGTGTGCTCGCGCTCCATGTCACGGGCCTGAGCTTCTCGGTCTCGGCGGCGATGGGATTCATCTCCGTCTTCGGCATCGCCATCCAGGATGCCATCCTCGTCGTCTCGCACTTCCAACGTGTGCGCTCGCCCGGTCGTGACAGTGCTGACGCGCCGCTGAGCGTGAAGGAGGCGGCGCTCGATGCGAGCACGCAATGGCTTCGCCCCGTCCTCATGACCACGCTCGTGGCGCTCTTCGGTCTGCTCCCCGCGGCCCTGTCGCATGGCATCGGGTCCGAGACGCAGAAGCCGCTCGCCGTCGTAGTCATCGGCGGCGCGCTGGCCCTCGCCGTGGTCGCTCGGCTCGTCCAGCCGCCCTTGCTGGTGCTCGTCCATCGCGCGATCGAACGACGCCAGTAGCATCAGTCGACTCGAACGACCAACCCGGTCTCCGCCCGCAGCTGCGGGTTGAAGAGCGTTGCCTCGGCGGCCGCGAGGTCGCCCTCGAAGACTCGTTCCTCCTCGCAGCGCGCGCACCACGGCGTGCCTCGTGAGAGGTGCGCGGCGCATACGAGCGCCTCGCAACGGGGGCAGGCGTCCTCGGAAGAGGCGCTGCAGAATGCGCATGTCGAATCGCGATAGGGCACGACGGCCGCCAGTATAGCGAGGTAAGTCGTGGCGAATCTCGACCATCGCGAGCACGACCAGACCGCTCACGCGCCCGGTCGACGGGCCCGCACGAGGCCGGCGCGGCTGGGCGTCGGCGTTCGACCTCGGCGCGACCGCACGCTCTCGCGCGCGCTAGCGGCCCTGGGAAGGCGTTCGCGCCCCGGCAAGACTTTGTGTTTTTACAGTGTATAGTCGAGCATGCAGCGAGCTTGGTTCCCCGTTCCTAGGTGCTCCGTCGCCGTGTCCTTGCTGGTGCTCGCGGCTCTTGCCTGCGGTTCCGGGACCTCGCAGAACGTCGGCCCGGCCGGCGAGGCGGGCGAGGCGGGCGCCGAACCGTCCGACGCGGCAGGCGGCAGCGATACCGCGACGAGCGACGGCGGGCCTCCGAGCAAGCCCCTCTGCGACTTGACCAGGCCGTTCGGGCCGCTCACGCCGATCGCAGAGCTCTCCGCGACGAGCGCGGACGGCATCTGGCTGACGCCGGACGAGAAGACGGCCTATCTCGGTATGGAGGGCAAGACCTTCACGGCGACGCGGACCGCGCGCGGCGCGCCCTTCTCGGCGCCGAAGGCCCTCATCCTCGACAAGCAAGGCGTGCGTCAGCTCGTCCGCGGCTCGCTGTCGACCGACGGGCTCACGCTCTTCGTGATCGACAACTCGCCCTATCTCCGGCCGTACAAGTCGACCCGGAGCACCGTCAGCGAGCCGTTCTCGGCCACGATCAGCCTCGTGCTCGGCAACAACGAGCTGGGCGGGCTGTCAGCCTTCTCGGTTCGTGCCGCGGGCACGCACCTGTACTTTGTCCCCCCCGTATCGCACTCGGACTTCGCGCTCGCGGTCACCGCGGGTGAAGACGCTCCGCTCGCGAACGCTCTGCTCGGTCTCGGCGACCGGCGTATCGGTACGACCTTCAGCATCAGCCGCGACGAGACCACGCTCCACTTCACTGCCCGCGACGAAGCGCTGACGAAGTTGTCGACGTACCGGTCGAGCCGCACCGACATCACGAAGCCGTTCAACGGCGCTACTCCGGTGGAGAGCCTGAGCGGGACCTCGGATGCGGAGCAGACCTTCACCATTGGCCACGTGTCCGAGGACGGATGCGAGGTGCTCGGCTCGAGCGCTCTCGACGCGAAGAAGCCGATGGTTCTCCGCTTCGTGCGGGCGATACGCCCGGAGTAAGAGGCGCATGTTGAGCTGCATCGGTCGCGCGTGATCCCGAGGACGACCCGCGAGGTCGGAGCGTCGCCGACGGCGGCATCTGCGTCTGCAATTGACGGGTGAGCGACCACGAAGAGAAGTGGCTTGCCCCGCGCCGTTTACATCGTAAGAAGTGGCATGAGCTTCTTCGTTCCGCTTCGTTCTTTGCTCACCCTCGGCTTCTTCGGGGCCCTCGCGGGACTGCCGATCGCGGCGTGTGGCAGCTCTGACGACGGCGGGAGCACGCCCCCCCCGGCCGAGCCGCTCGACGGCGCGGCCGCTGGTGACGGAGCACGCGTGGACGCGAGCCAGAACGCCGACGACGCCGGTGAAGCCGGCGTGAGCTGCAACGGGATCCCGTGCACGGCCCCGCCGGCCGCGACCTGCGCGAACGCCACCACCCTGCGCGTCTACGCCGCGGACGGC
>JAYTBL010001067.1:0-13918 GCA_043736975.1 Polyangiaceae bacterium | reverse complement strand
GCTAGCCGGAGCAAGCCTCGGAACTGGTTGCCGTGGCTGAGCATGAGGGGCGGGATGCGTGTCATGAACGCGACGAGATCGGGATCGCCAAACGGATCGACCTGCACGCAGCCCGTGACGGCATCGAGCTGGCCGCGCCCGTCGGCGACGTCGCACGCGAGCGCGGACGTCGCATACCGACGCAGCCGCTGACCTGGAGTCCGATGGAACGGCGCCGGGCCCGAGCTCGTGGCGCGGACGCGGGCGAGCTCGGCATGCCCCCGTGGGCCGAGCCAGCGCTCCGCTGCATCGCGACGCGCGTGGCGGCGCCTCAACATCCATCGCGGGACCAGTGGACGCACGAGCGGCTGCACGATCCACGAGGCCACGCGTTCGCGCGCGGTCGATTCCCAAGGCAACTGCATTCGTGCCGCCGCACGAAGCGCGCGCAGCGGTTTGCTCAGGAACTCCAGCGCGCGTGCGCGCTGATCGCCGTACAGGATCTCGTCGGCCCACGTGCCCGTGAGGAGCACGTCCGCGCCGTGCTCGACCGCGGTGCGGGCCATCAACTCGTCGAGCGGCCCCGAGGGCGTCGCGTAGGGGACCTCGTCCATGATGAGCGCGGAGCGGAGAAACGGGGCCGCGGCCCGCGGTCGAACGCGGACGGGTACGATTCCGAGCGCGGAGGCGAGATCGCGCATGTACGGCCGATCATCGCCGGCGCTCGCGAAATCCAGGGTGACCGCGAAGACCTCCTTCGGAGCCGCCCCGCGCGCCTCGGCAAGCGCAGCGGCGAGCACCGCGCTCGAATCGACGCCGCCGCCGGCGAGCACGCCGACCCGGGTCTTCCCGTCGATCGAGCGACGGACCGCCGCTCGAACCTCGTCCCACAACCAGCGGGCGAGCTCCTCGCCGCCGAGCCCGTCGAGCTGCGAGAGGTGAGGCAGCGGTTGCTCCAGCCGCTCCCGCCCGCCGGCGCCGAAGCCCAGCGCCTCGCATGCGGCCACGCGCGAAATGGAGGGAAAGAGGGTCTCCGCGATCGTGGGCGGTGGCGCCCCGGCAACGAGGGTCGCGACGCTCGCGGCGCGAGGCTTCGCGCGATCTGGAAACGCGGCGAGGAGTGGCGCCATGCGCGAGCATGCCAGGACCTCACCGCGCTGCTGCGAGAAGAACAGCGAGCAGCCGCCCATCGCGCTTCGCGCGAGCAGCAAGCCCTCGTCACCGCCCGCGAGAAGCGAGTAGCTCCCTCTCAACCGGGAGACCGCGGCGAGGGTCGGCGGTAGCGTCAACGCGCCGTCGACACGTCCCTCCCACACCACCGGCCCGTTGCATGCCGCGCTCCCCCACGCTGCAACGACCGATCGGCCCTTCTCCATCCACTGCCGCGGGGACTGCTCTGCTGACGCCACCAGGCGAAGCCAGGCTTCGCTCGTCCGGGGAGCGCCTTCGGGGCGCCAGCACGCCGCGATCACACCATCATTCCAACCATGCCCGGCTCGACGCCGCCGTTTCGTATCCCGAGAGTGAGATCGCGCACGCTTCCGAGGTGGCGGAGCTGCGGAGGCGTGTAACGACGGCGTTCGGCCGGCTGGGGCTCGGGCCCAGAAGCGGAAGAAGCGGAAGTAGAATCGGAAGCGGGATGCGGAGGCGCAGCGGCGCGGTCGGTAGCCATTTCTTTGAGATACCTCGACGAAGTTTATCAATCAGCCAGTTGCCGGCGCAACCCCTAACGTTCACGGTTCGGGCCCAGCGCGTCGTCAAGATCCGCATAGTCGGCCACGATCCGTCGCACGAGGGCGGAGGCGGCCTCGCGATCTGTGCCAAATGTTTCTGGAAAGTTCTCGAAGACGCGATCGACGATCGCCGAGGGGTCGGCCGTGCCGTCCATGGCCCGAAGAACCTCGAATGCCAGGCGCCCGCGCTTGCCCAATCGCGCGCGCGACGGCAACGCGTTCCGCGCGGGAAGGGTGAGCCAGCTCGACTGCCGGAGCTCGGCTCTGGGCTTTCCGGGGACGCCACCGATCTCGGTCACGAGCGACCAAAGGTAGTCGTCGGCCGTTTTCCGCGCGACCAGATCGATGCTGATCTCTTCTCCCGCCTCGACACGGACGGCGTGAGGGAAGGCGTAGAGCGACCGGCCGTAGATGGCGGTCGACCCTGGCGCGTTGGTGAAGCCGACTCCGGGCCCGAGCTTGGCGTCGAACCAGAGGGCGACGCCGTGCGCCGTACCCGAGCGGGTCGCCTCCACGCGGAGCCGCCCCGCGACGACGGGCGGCGGCGATCGGCCGTACGTGATCGAGGCCCATGTCCTGGGCGGCGTGAGGAGCTGCGCTTCCGTGAGCTTGATCTTGTCCTGGTGCACCCCGCTGGTGACGGCCGGCAACCCCGCACTCAGGTCGAAGCCGTCCAGCGGCGAGACCCACGGCGTCAGGACCTGATCGTGCAGGTCCTCGACCTCCACGAGACTGGCCACCAGGTCGTCCTCCATCGGGATGAGCACGCCGCCGGGCGCCAGCAGCCGAGTCTTCGCGTCGAAGAGAGACTCGAGGTGCTGACCGAACAGCGGAAGCGAGCCCCGCAGGTCGGAGACGATCACGTCCGCGCGCTCCGGCAGCTCGACCTCCGTCGAGAGAGCCTGAATGAACTCGATGCGATCGGCGTAGCCGTTCGCGGCTGCGACCTTGCGCGCGATGTCGATCGCGTCGTTGGTCTCGATTGCGTAGACCTTCTTCGCGCCGAACCGGCACGCGTACAGGCAGAAGATCCCGGTCCCCGCGCCGAGGTCGATGACGACCGAGCCGGGCTTCACCGCGGCGCGCAAGGCCGCGACGTACGCCGCCATGCGGACCTCGTCCACGATCATGCGGCCGTAGTCGTGGACGCTGTACATGGCCGGCTACTGACTAGCAGGCCGCGTCGCGCGATGCGACAGCGGGGACGATGGGCTAGCGAATCCGGCGTGTGCGCGGTATGAGCAGCTCGTGCCGCCGCGACGCAGGGCCACGCTGGTAACGCTGGCCACGCTCTACCGGACGCTCTCCGCGCGCACGCGCGCGGCGACGCTCCTGAGCGTCGTGTTTCTCGCGATCGCGAAGCTGCTGGGCGTGCTGATCGCGGTGCGCGTGGCGGCGAGCGACGTGCGGGGGGCGGTGCTCGTGGGCGGCTTCGCCGTGGGGACCTATGCGATCCTCCGCGTCGTCACCGCGATCGTGCGTGTGAACGCCGAGGGCGACCTCCACCGGTCGCTGGCGCGCGCGATGGTCGAGGGCGACGTGCTCGACAGCCACTCGCCGCCGATGCGCGCCCTCTTCGAGCCGATGTACCAGGCGCGTGCGGTCGTCGCCGACGTGGCTCCCGAGGCCCTCGCCAACGCGCTGGCCGCCTTGGCGGTGGCTCCGATCGTCGCGGCGACGTTGCCCGCGCGCGTCCTCGTCGTGAGCGCAGTTGCGCTCGCGGGGGTCGTGATCGCGCAGCTGCTGGTCACCAAGAAGAGCGCTGCGGTGCAGCGGAGCGTCCTCGGCGCCTACGAGTCGATGCAGGACCGCGCCTCGTTCGTGGTCGAGGGCCGGCTGGAGATCGTCGCGCGGGGCGCCGAGAGGTCGGCGCTACGCTCGCTCGACGATGCCATCGCCGAGTACGCGACCACCGCACGACGTGCGACGTGGAGCTCTGCGTTCCTCGGTCGAGCGCCGCTCGCCGCCGGGCTCGCGGCGGTCATGGTGGCGGTCGTCGCGGACGCCTCCTACCGCGCCGACATCACGTCCGCGGTTCTGGGACAGGCGCTCGTGCTCGCCGCGTGCCTACCGATCCTGCTGAGCCTCGTGCTGCGCACGAACGAGCTCGTGAGGACCGCCACCCAGGTGACGCCGCTGCTCGACGTGCTCGAGGCTCCGCGACGAGAAGAGCTCGCGCGAGCGGGCAGGGTCGCGCCGCTGCTTCCGGCCTCGATCGTCGTGCGTGATATCGACTTCGCGTACTCCGCCAACGCACCGCTCGCGCTGCGCGGCCTGTCGTTCGAGTGGCCCGCCGGCGAAGCGCTCTTCATCGAAGGCCCGAACGGGAGCGGGAAGAGCACCTTGCTCCGTCTCTTCCTCGGACTGCGTACGCCGCGGAGGGGTACCATAACGGTCGGCGATCGCGACCTGAACGGTCTCGACCTTCCCTCCTTGCGCAAGAGCATCGCCTACCTCCCGCAGCGCGCTTATCTGGGGGAGACGCACGTCACCGTCCGCGACGCGCTCTGCGCCTTCGGCGGCGCGCAGACCGACGCCGCGCTCGAGGAGGCGCTGGTACGCGTCGGTCTCGGGGAGCAGACCAAGGCTGGCGTGCTGGACGCGGCGGTGGGCGAGCTCTCCGCGGGCCAACGGCAGCGCGTCGCCCTCGCGCGCGTGCTCCTCCCGGACGCCGCGATTTACCTGCTGGACGAGCCCGACGCAAACCTGGACCGCGCGGGCATCGCGCGGGTCGGCACCATCGTGCGCGAGCTGGTCGCGCAGGGTCGAATGGTCGCCGTCGCTGCGCACACCGAGCAGCTCGGCTCGGTTCCAGGCAGACGGCTCACGCTCACTCCCTGAACACGCGCACCATCGTGGTGCCGCGGTCGTACGAGTACTCCAGCTCCACGGTCTCGTCCTTCGCCAGCTCGAAGTGCTCGAAGGCGGGGAAGAGGGCGTGCGCCCAGTGGCTGGTGGGGTCGAAGTCGTCGGGGAGCGTCGAGAGGACGATGCCCTCGGCCAGCTTTGCGCGGAACGCGAGGAGGATGCCGAGGTGCTGCGTGTCGCGCGAGACCGTGACCTGCGCGCGCGTCGCGATCCAGGTCTCGAAGGGCTGGCTGAAGTCGACCTCGGCGAGGAGGATCGGCGGGCCGAGCGGCCAGGTGGCGACGTCGCGCGAGTCGACCATGATCGGCTCGGTCGACGAGAGCTGGTGGTCGGCGAGCACCGAGAAATCCATCTCGTACTCCGCGCGGTAGCCGTCGAGCTTCCGCTTCGTGAAGACGTGCTTCTCGAGGAGCGTGCGCGGGATGTCCACGGCGATGGCGTAGATCTGGATGGCCGCCGGGATGATGCGCGCGCCGGGCGCGAGCAAGCGGTGCTTGGCGTCGGCGACGATCTCGAGGAGCTGCTCGTCGAGCGGGTCGTTGCCGATGGTCTCCGTCACCAGCACGCTCGCGAGCTCGGGGAGCGTCGCGCTGGTGGACCGCCGGCGCACCAGCTGGACGCGCTCGGAGACGCTGTTGGCCGCGAACATGCGCGCCGCTACCTCGGCGATGCCGCTCGACTCGACCGCATAGACCTGGCGCGCGCCGGCGAGCGCGGCGCAGGTCGCGAGCACGCCGGTGCCGGTGCCGATGTCGACCACCACGTCCTCGGGCTTGACGACCTTGCGTAGCGCGTCGCAGAAGCCCTTGGTGCGCGCGCGGTCGTCGAGCATCAGGAGGTGTACGTTGGGGCGGACCCAGCCGCGCGTGGCCTCTTCGCCGCGCGACTCGGGCGGGATGAGGATGCCGCGATCGGCGAGGTCCTCGATGCAGGTCGCGAGCTCGACGTAGTGCTCCGGGCCCGAGCTGGGGAGGGAGGCCAGGACGTCCTTCACGTAGCGAGGGACCGAGAACGCATCGAGGACGTTCAGCGCGACGCGCGGCGCGAGGTAGCGCTCGCCGTCGAGATCGATGCCGACCTCGTCCTCGTTGGTGAGGCGGACGAGCACGTCCTGCGCGCGCACCAGCATCGTGTCGGGCGCGGGCAGCTCGGCATCTGCTCCGTCGGTGGGGGACATCGGCGCGACCCTATCACCGCCGCGCGACGGCGGGGCACGCAGGCGTGGCCGCGACATTCCGGCTGGGCTCCACCGTCACCTCCTCGGGCGAGCCGTAGGCGGCGATGAGCGCGAAGTGCTCGTAGGCGCACGGCGCGACCGTGAAGCCGGTCGCGCCCTCGAGGCGCAGCGCCTTTCCCTGCGCGATCTGCGGCGCGCGGTCCTCGCTCGGGCTGCGGCCGGGCACGTCGCCGAAGGCGTGCAGCGTCGTCGCGAGCCACGCGGCGGCCACGACGGCGCCGCGCCAGCGGGCGCGCACGAACGCCGCGACCAGCACGTCGGCCGCGAACGCCGCGAGGATCACGATCACGCCGAGCAGCGCCCGCTCCGCGTGATGGGCGGGTGCACCGTCGCGTAGGTTGCCGTAGACGAGGAACCCGAGCTGCGCAGCGGCGCACGCGAGCGGCAGCCGCCAGCGAACGAGGAGCGCGCGATCGATCCGCGCGGCCGCCAGGGCGCACGCGAGGATCACGTCGGGCCGCGTCGTGACGAGGAGACGCGGATAGAGGAGCAGCGCCGAGGCGGGATCGGTCGCACCCTCGCCCAGCGCGCGCTTGAAGCGCGAGACGCGCACGAAGAAGTGCAGCGCGTCGCCGTGCGCGTGGAGGTTCCAGGCCATCCAGGCGAGCGGCCCCGCGGCCAGGATCACCGCCGCGAGGCCGGCGCCCGCGCTTCGCTCGCGTCGCGCGCGCAGCCCCATCGCGACCGCGAGCACCGCCGCCACCGGCCACGCCTCGTAGCGGGAGAGGCAGGCCGCGAGCAGCGCGAGCGCCAGCCCGATCCGCGCGCGCCCAGTCACCGGCGGGGCCGCCAGGCCGATCGCCGCGGCCGCCACGGCGCTCGCCGTGAACGACTCCGGCACCGTCGCGGCGCCGAGCCACACGCTCCACGGCGAGAGCAGCGCGAACGCGGTCGCCGCGAGCGCGCGCGGCCGGTCCGAGCCCGCGGTGCGCAGCGCGAAGTAGGGGAGCAGCGCGGCGAGGCTCGCCAGCGCGACGCTCGCGCCGCGCGCGACCGCCAGCGAACGACCGAACGCCGCGAGCGCCGCGCCGAGCGCCCAGAAAGGAAAGGGCAGCCAGCTGGTCCCGCTGGGATCGAGCCGCGGCCGATGCGCGAACGCCTGGGCGATGGTGACGCGCGCGTAGTCGTCGTCGGAGACGTGATCGAAGCCGAGCGCGAGCACGAGCGCGCAGGCCGCCGCGTAGCCGAGCGCCACGAGCACGCAGGCGCTCGCTTCGCTCCGGAGGCCCCGCGAAGAGCCTCCTCCCCGGGCGGCCATGCGGTTACGGGCTAGGCGTGGGCGCAGGAGTCGGGGGAGCGTTCATCATCGAGCCGCCGCTGGGGCTCGCCGACGCCGACGAGGGAGGCGCCGCCGCCTTGTCGCGCTTCTCGCCGCGCGCCTTCGCCTTCTGCTCCTCTTGCGCGATCTTCGCGCGGAGGCCGCTGTCCTTCGCGGACGAGAGGTAGGCGAGGGTCACGCTGGTGAGCATGAAGACGCCCGCGCAGATCGCGGTGGCGCGCGTGAGGATGTTCCCCGCTCCGCTGCCGCCGAAGACCTGCGCCGAGGCGCCGCCGAACGCCGAGCCCATTCCGCCGCCTTTCCCTTGCTGCAGGAGAACGACGAACATGAGCACCAGGCACACGAATACGTGAACGATATTGACGAACGTGGAGAGCATGGGAGCGCTTCAGTTTCCTCGAGCGGCCTTGGCGATAGCACCGAAAGAGCCCGCGTCCAAGCTTGCCCCGCCGACCAGGGCGCCATCGACGTTCGGACACGCGAAGAGCGCGGCGGCGTTGTCGGCCTTCACCGAGCCGCCGTAGAGGATCCGCGTGCGTTTCGCGAGATCGGGGCTCTTCTTCTCGAGCCACTGCCGGATGGCGGCGTGGACCTCCTCCGCCTCGGCGGGGCCCGCGGTCTTGCCGGTGCCGATCGCCCAGACCGGCTCGTAGGCGATGGCGACCGCCTTCGACGATTGCCCGATGACGTCGAGAAAGGCATCGACCTGCTGCTTCACCACGCGGAGCGTCTCGCCGCTCTCGCGCTGCTGGAGCGTCTCGCCCACGCAGACGATCGGCAGGAGGTCGTGCTTGAGGGCCGCGGCGACCTTCTCGGCGACCACCGCGTCGGTCTCGAAGTTGTGCTGGCGGCGCTCGCTGTGGCCGACGATGACCCACGTGCAGCCGCACTCCTCGAGCATGGGGCCGCTGATCTCGCCGGTGTGCGCGCCGTGGTCCTTGGCGTGGAGGTCCTGCGCGCTCAGCTGGACCGGCGAGCCATCGATGGTGTCCGCCACGGCCGCCAGCGCGGTATAGGGAGGCGCGACCACGACGTCGACGTTGCGGAGATCGCGGGCGAACGCCACGCAGGCCTCGGCCAGCTCGACGCCCGTACGGCCGCCGTTGAACATCTTCCAGTTTCCGGCGATGAGGGGTCGACGCGAGGGATTCATGAGGGGCGGCAGCCTACCAGGATCTCCGGTTTCACCTTCGCAGAACCTCGATACCCGGCAGCTTCTTCCCCTCGATGAGCTCGAGGGAGGCGCCGCCGCCGGTCGAGATGTGGCTGAACTTCTCGGCCACGCCCTCGCCGGCGAGCTTCACGGCCGCGGCGCTGTCGCCGCCGCCGATCACCGTGAACGCCTTCGAGTCGGCGAGCGCGCGCGCGACCGCGAACGTGCCCTTGGAGAACGCCTTCTTCTCGAAGAGGCCCATGGGCCCGTTCCAGAAGACCGAGCCGGCCTTCTCGAAGTGCTTGTTGAAGAGCGCGATGGTCTCCGGTCCGATGTCGAGCGCCATCTGGCCCTCGGGGACCGAGTCGGCGGCGACCACCTTGCCCTCGGGCGAGTGCAGGTTGTCGGCGACCACGACGTCGACCGGGAGCACGAGGTCGACCTTCTTCTCGCGCGCCTTCTCGAGGATGGTCCGGGCGAGGGCGAGCTTGTCGTCCTCGATCTTGGACTTCTGCATGTTCGCGCCCTGCGCGGCGAGGAAGGTGTTCGCCATGGCGCCGCCGATGATGAGCGCGTCGACCTTCTCGAGCAGGGACTCGAGCACCGCGATCTTGTCCGAGACCTTCGCCCCGCCCAGCACCGCCACGAGCGGGCGTTCGGGCGCGGTGATGATCTTGCCGAGGGCGGTGATCTCCTTCTCGAGGAGGAACCCGCAGCCGCACTCCCGCACCACCTTGGGGAGTGCGTGCACCGAGGCGTGCGCGCGGTGCACGGCGCCGAACGCGTCGTCGACGTAGATGTCGCACAGCTCGGCGAGCTTCGCCGCGAAGGCCTCGTCGTCCTTCTCCTCTTCCGGGTGGAAGCGGAGGTTCTCGAGCAGGCACACCTGGCCGGCGCGCAGATCGTAGACGACCTTCTTTGCGGCATCGCCGATGCAGTCCTCGGGGATGTGCACCTCGATGCCGAGGAGCTCGGCGAGGCGCGCGCCCACCGGCTCGAGAGAGAGCTTCGGATCGAAGCCCTTGCGCGGGTGGGAGGGCCGACCGAGGTGGCTCGCGAGGATCACGCGGGCGCCGCGATCCATCGCGTGCTTGATGGTGGGGAGGGCCTCGACGATTCGCGCGTCATCGGTGATGACGAGCGAGCCGTTCTGCTGCTCCTCGAGCGGGACGTTGAAGTCCACGCGGATGAACACCCGCTTGTTCTCGATGGGGAGATCCTTGATGGGCGTGATGCCGTCGAGCGTGGTCATGGCGGCGCTCAGAGCTTCGAGGCGACGAGCTGCGAGAGCTCGATCATGCGGTTCGAGAAGCCCCACTCGTTGTCGTACCAGCTCATGATCTTGCCGAAGTTGTCGCCCATGACCTGGGTCACGGTGGAGTCGAAGATCGACGAGCGCGGGTCGCCGATGAAGTCGCTCGAGACGAGCTGCTCCTCGGTGTAGCCGAGGATGCCCTTCATCGGGCCCTCCGACGCGGCCTTCATGGCGGCGTGGAGCGCCTCCTTGGTCATGGGCCGCTCGGTCTCGAAGGTGAGGTCGACGACGCTCACGTCCATCACCGGGACGCGCATCGCCTGGCCGTCGAACTTGCCCTTGAGCGCCGGGATGACCTCGGCGAGCGCCTTCGCCGCGCCCGTCGACGACGGGATGATGTTCTGCGCGGCGGCGCGCGCGCGCCGGAGATCACCCTTGCGGTGCGGGATGTCGAGGACCGCCTGGTCGTTGGTGTAGGCATGCACCGTCGTCATCAGCGCGCGCTTCACGCCGAACGAGTCGTGGAGGACCTTCGCGACTGGCGCGAGGCAGTTGGTGGTGCACGAGCCGCACGAGAGGACGTGATGCTTCGCCGCGTCGTAGGTCTCGGTGTTCACGCCGAGCACGATCGTCGCGTCGCCGCCCTTCGCGGGCGCCGAGATGATGACCTTCTTCGCGCCGGCATCGATGTGGAGCTGGGCCTTCTCACGGTCGGTGAAGAGGCCCGTACACTCGAGGACGACGTCGACGCCGAGCTCCTTCCAGGGGAGCTTCGCGGGGTCCTTCTCGGCGACGATCCGGATCGACTTGCCCGCGATCTCGAGGACGCCCTCGCCGGCCTCGGCGCGCTGCTCGGCGCGGCCGTGGACGGTGTCGTAGTTGTAGAGGTGGGTCAGCGTCTTCGCATCGGTGAGGTCGTTGATCGCGACGACCTCGATGTCGCTGACCTTGCGTTCATTCAGCGCTCGAACGATGCAGCGACCGATGCGTCCGAAACCGTTGATGGCGATCTTCGTGGCCATGACTCTGTACGCTCCTCTGCCTGTTTTATGGGCAGGCGGACCGTAGTCGGGCGCCTCGCGAGGAGCAAGTCACCCCTACTTGCAGGTGCCGTTGCGCGTCGGGAGCCCGGAGGGCACCTTGCAGGTGGTGCCGGGCGGGCAGGTGTTCGGGACGTCGAGGTCGCAGGCTTGGGGGCAGGGGGCGAATTCACAGCTCGGGGCCACGCGCCCGACGGCGGTGCCGTCCGGGCAGACCTTCGCGAGCGTGTCGCAGGCCACGACGGTGGGGCACGGCGCGAACTCGCACGTCGGCCCGGTGCGTCCCACCGAGGTGCCGTCGGGGCACTGCTTCACCTCTTCCGTGCACCCCACGCCGGGACATGCCTGGAACTCGCAGGAGGGACCGACGCGGACGACGAAGCTGCCGTCGGGGCACTGCTTCGCCTCCTCGGTGCAAGCGCCGCCGCCGCCGCAGGCAATCTCGGTGCAAGCTATGCCCTGATCGGTGCAGGTGCAGTCGTTGCAGCCGTCGGGCGCCTTGAATTTGTCGCCGACCTTGCTGGTTCCGCCCGGAGTCGACGAGCCGCCGGCCGCGCCTGGCTCGCTCGAGACCGGCAGATCCCATCCGCACGCCGTGCCGTTGCCCGTCGGCGCGCCGTTCTTCTGCTTCTTGAGCGTTTGCGTGCTCGAGCCGACGGCGATCTGGCCGCCGCTACACGCCGAGACGGTGAGCGCCGACGTTCCGGCGAGGACGAAGAAGAAGACGTAGGCGGTGCGGATCATGACAAGCTCCTTGGAATCGCCGCGCGAAGCGCTGCGTCGATATCCGTGGGTGGCCTGACCGGCTCGCGTCCGTGAGGAAATCGTCACGGCGTCTCGCTCTCGGCGCACGAGCGGCGGACCGAGGGCGCGAGCGCCGAGCGCGGATGCGCCGCGACGAACGTGGAGGAGGCCGCGCGCGCCTCGCTCGCGCGACCGGCCGCGCAGAGCGCGTGCACACGGGCGGCAGCGCGATCCTCGGCGAGGACACCGCGGGGGAAGCGGCGCGCGTGCTCGTCGAGGAGCTCGAGCGCATGCGCCGCGTTGCCGCCGGCGAGCGCGGCGTGCGCGGAGCGGAGGAGGGTCGACTCCTCCTGCAGAGGGTCGGCCGCGGGCGGAGGAGCGGCACGGCTGCGCGCAGCCACGCCGCCTGCCGGCTTGGTCGTCGGATCGCCCGCGGGAGGTGTCGCGCCAGCAAGCGTCGCCGCCGCCGCGATCGGCTCGGTGCCGCTCTGCGCCGCGTCGGTCGGGGACGCGCTGGTGGAGGCGATCGCGATTGGTGCGCGTGCGCGGGCGGACGCGCTCGGCACCGCCGCGGGCAGAGGCATCGACGACGTCGTCGATGACGCGTGGATGCTCGTGACCGCGACCGTCGCCGTCCCGGCCGCGAGGGCGAACGCGAGGAGCGCCTTCATCGCGAACGCGGACGAAGTCGCAGCGGCGCCCGCGCCAACGCTGGCACCCGCCCCGACCGCCGCGGCTGCGCCGCCGACCGCTGCGGCGGCGCCTGCGCCCGCGGTGGAGGCGGACTTGGCGGCGAGCGATGCGACAGTGCCGACCGCGGCGGCCGCGCCCAGCTGGAGCGCGAGGCGCGCGCGGATGCGGGCCGCGTCGGCGGCGGACGGCTCGTCGCCGTCGCGGACTTCGTCGAGGAAGGAGCGTGCGTCGGGGCCGAGGTCGGTCACCGGAGCCTCCACATGTCACGCGCACGATGGCGCCCGAGCGCTTGCTCGAACTCCTGGCGCGCGATGCGCAGGCGCGCGTACGCGGTGTTCACGTTGATGGCGAGCGCCTCGGCGATCTCGGGCATCGCCATCTGCTCCAGGTCCGCCATCACGAAGACCTCGCGGCGCTCGTCGTCGAGCTCGTCGAGCAGGGTGTGGAGGAGGCGCACCGCCTCGGCCTTCTCGGCACACTCCGCCGGCCCGCCGCCGGTCGCCCGCAGCGTGTCGGGGTCGACGGGCGGCCCGGGATCACGGCGCCGCGCCGAACGCCGGTGATCGCGCGCCACGCGCAGCGTGATCCCGAAGAGCCACGTGCGCAGCGATGAGCGACCTTCGAACTCGGCAAGCCGCCGGTGCACGACCACGAAGACCTCCTGCACGGCATCGTCGAGCCCCGCATCGCGCAACCCGAGCCGCTTGGCGCTCCGCCACACGAACCCGAATTCGGTTCGATAGACGTCGTCGAAGCAAGGCGCTTCGAGCGTGACTGCGCGCTCGGCGCGGTCGGCCAGCGCGCCGCGATCGAGCACCGACGAAGGTCCCACGAGGATCGGATGGTGAGTGGAGGCGCTCACGGGATCCCGTCACAGAAAGAGAAGCTCGGCGCCGATTCCGGCGCGGGCTCCGATGGTGGAAGGTCGGTGGACGGCCCCATCGCCCTCCACCACGAACGTGGGGCGGGAGAATGGCACGATGGCGTCGGCGTCGGCGCGGAGCGCAAACCAGGAGGCGAGGGGAACGCGGACCAGCGCGCCGCCGGCGGCCGAGAGCCAGGCGCCGCTCGCGTCGTAGTTCTGCGTCGCGCCGAAGCCCTTCGCGCTGACGCTCTGAACGTCGACGCCGGCGCAGGGCGAGATCTCGACCGCACCCTGGAGGAGCGCCCAGCACCCGCGCGCCCCGGCGACGAGGAGGTTGAACCGCGCCCCGGCTGCCGAGGTCGCGGTGGTCTTCGACTGCGAGGAGAAAAAGCTGCCTCCGAGCTCCACGCGGATGCGCCCGGGCGTCCAGGCGAGCCCGACCCGCCCGCCAAGCGCCGCGGCGGGGAGGGTCGTCCCGTCGGTCGCGCCCCCCACCATCCCGGCGAACGCATGCCTCTCGCGCGCCGCCCCGGCGGGCCGCTCTGCGCCATCGCGCGCGCTCGCGCCGCTGCCCCCGCGCGCGGTCACGCTCCCGCCTGGCCCCACGTGTGCCTGGCCCACCCCCGCTTCCGTCCTCGCGTCGCCATCGGCCTCCACCTCCGCCTCCGCCTCCGTGCCGCTTGCGCCGCCCGTGGCCTGCGCTTGGGCTCCCGCCGTCGGCTTCGCCTTCGCCTTCGCCTCCGCCGCGCTTTCGCGCGCCGCCGCCGCCGCCGCATCCTTGCCGGGCGGAATCATCGCGATCGCGAGGATCACCGCCGTCGCGTCCGCCAGCGCCGCGCACGACGCGCCCTCGATCGTCCGCTCCTCCGCAGCGGTCCCGTTGCGGCTGGTCCGGATCGTCACCTTCCACTTCTCGCCTCGCTCGACGCGCGCCTCGGCCTCGAGCGGCTCGAGCGCGCCCTTACCGGCGCTCTTCAACGCCGCCTCGCGGACGCGCTCCCCCGACGGACAGCCGGCGGGGGCCCGCCATGCGAGGCGTAGATCCTCCGCCGCCGCGCGCTTCGCAACGAGC
>JAYTBL010001066.1:0-13926 GCA_043736975.1 Polyangiaceae bacterium | reverse complement strand
AGAACGAGCAGATGCAGGCCGCGCAGACCGAGATCGCCAGCGCCAAGAGCGACGCCGAGCGTTTCGCCGCCCAGCAGAAGGTGGCCGCGCTCCAAGAGAAGCAGAAGACGACGGAGAAGAACATCGCCAACGTCCGGAGTGGCCCCGGCCCGACGGCGCCGACTCGGACCACGCCGCGCCCGGCGTGCACGTGCCAGGCGGGCGATCCGCTCTGCAGCTGTTTGTAAGAGCTCGCAGCTGACAGCGCACGGCTGACGCGAGACGCGAGATGGGTAGCACTGCTCCGATTGCGTTTGCGCTCGACTACGCGAGCGTCGACGAGGCGCGCAGCGCTGCGCGGCTCGTCGCCCCGGCCATCGGGATGATCAAGGTGGGGCTCGAGCTCTTCGTGGGCGCCGGGCCGGCGGTGGTGGCGCTGGGGAAGGACATCGGGCTGCCGGTGTTCCTCGATCTGAAGCTTCACGACATCCCCGAGACCGTGGAGCGCGCGGTGGCGCAGGCCTCCGGGCTCGGCGCGCGCCTCGTGACCGTGCACGCGAGCGGCGGGCGCACGATGCTGAAGCGCGCGGTCACGCGGGCGGCGAGCGAGGGCGGCTCGCTCGCCATCTGCGCCGTCACCATCCTCACCTCGCTCGACGCCGCGGACGTGAATGACATCGGCATGAGCGGTGACCCCCGGGCGGCCGCGGTCCGGCTCGCGCGCCTTGCGTTCGACGAAGGGGTCCGATGGTTCGTGTGCTCGCCCGCAGAGGTCCGCGCGCTGCGCGAGGCGCTCGGCAAGGACGCGGTGCTCGTCACCCCCGGAGTGCGACCCGCGGGCGGCGGCGCGGCCGCCCGAGGCGACCAGAAGCGCGTGGCCACCCCCGAACAGGCGATCGCCGACGGCGCCAACTGGGTCGTGGTAGGACGGCCCATCCGCGACGCCGCCGATCCGCTCGCCGCGGCCCGCGCCATCGCCCAGGCCATCCAAGGAGCACGATGATCTCCCTCCCCCTCCCCCTCCCCCTCCCCCTCCCCCCCTCTCGCTCTCGTCCGACTGTCAGCTGTCAGCTGTCAGCTGTCAGCTTGTCCCGATGCGGTTGATCACCGGACTCCAGGCGGTACGCGAGGCGATCCGCGTGCACGGCGACAAGCTGGAGAAGGTCTTCCTGGTGCGCGACGGCGGTCCCCAGATCGACGCCGTGGCGCGCTTCGCCGAGGGGCGCGGCTCGGTGGTCTCGCGCATCGACCGCCTCGAGCTCGATCGCATGGCCCGCGGCGCGCGGCACCAGGGCGCCATCGCGCACGCGCCCGATCTCGCGCTCGTGCCGCTCGAGATGATCCTCGAGGGCTTCGCCGACAATCCCAACGCCATCGTGGTCGCGCTCGACGAGATCGAGGATCCGCAGAACTTCGGCGCGGTGATCCGCTCCGCGGTGGCGCTGGGCGCGACGGGCATCCTCTGGCCGGAGCACCATGCCGCTCCCCTCTCCCCGGCGACGTTCCGCGCCTCGGCAGGCGCGGTCGAGCACGCGATGCTTTGCAAGGTCGCGGCGCTGCCGCGCGCGCTGGAGCGCCTCGCTGAGGCCGGGGCCAACGTCATCGGCCTCGACGCGCACGCCGAGTCGGCGATCGAGGATCTCGAGCTGAAGGGCCCCGTGGTCCTGGTGGTCGGCGCGGAGGGCAAGGGCCTGCGCGGGCCGGTGAAGAAGGCGTGCACCACCCTCGGCAAGCTGGGGATGAAGGGGCCGATCGGCTCGCTCAACGCATCCGTCGCCGCAGGCATCGCGCTCTACACGGTGCTGCGCCGCCGGACCTAGACCCAGGAGGGCGGCATGACTGTTCGCATCGAAAAGAACGGGCCGGTCACCACCATCGTCCTGGCGCGCCCCGAGGTCCGGAACGCCGTCGACCGTCCCACCGCGGCCGCGCTCGCCGCGGCGTTCCGCGCGTTCGAGGCCGACGAGGGCGCCGCGGTCGCCGTGCTCTTCGGTGAGGGCGGGACGTTCTGCGCCGGCGCCGATCTCGGAGCGTTCGCGCGCGGCGATGGAAACGTCATCGACGTCGAGGGCGACGGTCCGATGGGCCCCTCGCGCATGCTGCTCGCGAAGCCGGTGGTCGCCGCGATCGCGGGCCACGCGGTCGCGGGAGGGCTCGAGCTGGCGCTGCTCTGCGATCTGCGGGTGGTCGAGGAGGACGCGGTGCTCGGTGTCTACTGCCGCCGCTTCGGGGTGCCGCTGATCGACGGCGGCACGGTCCGCCTGCCGCGCCTCATCGGGCTGTCACGCGCGCTCGACCTGATCCTCACGGGGCGCGCGGTGGGCGCGGCCGAGGCGCTGGCCATGGGCCTGGCGAACCGCGTGGTCGCGAAGGGGACCGCCCGCGAGGCCGCCGAGGCGCTGGCCGCGGCGATCGCGCGCTTCCCGCAGGCGACGATGCGCGGCGACCGCGCGAGCGCGTACGCGTCGCAATCGCTGTCGCTGGACGACGCGCTGCGCGTGGAGCTCGAGCACGGCCTGCGCTCCCTCGCGTCGGGCGAGGCGGCGAGCGGTGCCGCCTCGTTCGCGAAGGGCACGGGCCGTCACGGTTCGTTCGCGTAGTCAGCGCTTCGTGAGGGCGAGGTCGCGGCTCTGCATGCGCACCGCGGCCTTGCGGTCGCGAACGAACGCGGCATCGAACGGGGACGTGCCCGTGAAGCCCTCGACCACCTCGCCGATCGTGAACGGCATGAAGTGGAGGCCGACGAAGCTGACGATCACCTGCGGCAGGTCGAGATCCACCTTGAACTCCCCCGCCTGCTGGCCGGCGCGCGCGAACTCGAGCGCCGCCGCGAGCACGTCGTTGACGGTGCGGCCGAGCCCGCCGCGCATCACTGGGCCCCAGTCCATCGCCTCGCGGATGAGGAGCCGCGCCGCGTAGGGCTGCGCGCCAAGGACCTCGGTGAGGCTGTCGGTGAGCGCGTCGAGGCGGTCGGCGAAAGAGCCGTCTGCCATGGCCGCGCTGACGATGGCGACCTTGACGTTCTCGAGCAGCTCGCGCAGGACGGTGGCGTAGAGGACCTCCTTGCTGGGGAAGTGGTGGAACAGCGATGCCTTGCGCAGGCCGACGCGCTCCGCGAGATCGCCCATGCTCGCGCCCTCGTAGCCGCGCTCCGCGAAGAGGCGCGTCGCCTCGGCGACGATCTCCTCCTTGCGCAGGCGCTTGCGCTTGCGCGGGGACGGCGGCTTGCTGCTCGTGATCTTCGGCGGGCTGTCCGACTTGGTGGTCGTCATCACGCGGCACCTCGCGAGCGCGGGTCGGCTTCGGTCAACGGTCGCAAGGGCTTCATGGTCTCCATCACCCCCGCGAGCAGCTCCGCCTGAGCCTCGCGCGAAAGGATCGACTCCGCCTGGAACAGGGCGAAGCCGACGTAGTCGTTCATGAGCTGCACGAGCCAGGCATCGGGGTCCTCGCCCGCCAGCGCCGCGATGTTGCGCTTGATCCGGTCCGGCTTCAGCGTGCCATCCTGCATCGGTCCCGCCCCCATGAAGAGCGGATCGTACACGCCTCCGCCGGTCGCGAAGCGGCTGAGTCCGTCCCGCAGCTCTGCGCCCTTGCTCGCCTGATCGCAGCGCTCGTGGATCGCAGCCAGCGCGGGGTTGACGGTCTCGACGATGGCCTCCGGCCCGCGCGGCCGCGGGGCGACCACCACCACGCAGCCGCTCGAGACCAGCTGGAAGATCGCGCGCGTGACGTCGAATTCGAGCTTGCCGGTCGCGCGGCCGATGTCGGCGAGGCTCTTCTGGCCGTCGCACTGGGCGAAGACCGCCTGGAGCTCGTCGACGGGCTTCTTCCCGGGCACGCGAGAGGGCACGAACGCGTCGCTCGGCACCTTCTCGCGGAAGAAGCGCATCTCGTCCATCCGGCGCGCCGCCTCCATGAGCAGGCCGCCGGCGTTGAGCTGGTGGCGGCGCAGGATGTTCTTCTCGTCGAAGCGGTCGAAGAAGTAGAACGCGCCCTCGGAGACGTGTACCGCGGCGAAGAACACCTCCTCGACCTGGTGCGCCATCATCTCGTAGATCTTCTCGGCGGAGACGATGCCCCTCTCCACCGCGACCTCGCCGAGGCGCTTGCCGGTCTCGTTGGTCGCGCGCACGATGGTCTCGAGCTGCTCGCGGCTGATCACGCCGAAGCGCCAGAGCGTCTCGCCGAGCCGCTCTTCGGGCACCGTGGTCGACGCCGCGATGATGATGCCGCCCTCGAAGTAGAACGAGCGATTGCCCGCCTCGGCGAGGACGATCAGCTCGCCGCGCCACCCCGACTGCGAGGCCAGCGCGACGATGTCACAGAGCGCGCCGGGCGTTCGGATCTCGCCCGCGAGCTTGAGCACGGCATCGCCGCCGGTGGTGCTGCGCGCGAGGATCAGCTCCTTGGGGCTCGCGATGAGCCGCCACTCGCCCGCCTTGGGGCGCAGCTGTTGACTTGCTCCGCGTCCGACCGGATGCACCGCACCGGTACTGTCGACGCGCAGAAGGTCGTCGCGATCGGCCGCGGACATTGTCACTAACCTACCAGACGAACGCTGCTCCGCGCAGTTTGACGCACCACGGTGGAGGCGCCCGGGCTACAAATATTCTGTAGATGGGCTCCCCGCTTACCAACACCGTTGCCACGCGGTTCGCGTCGGCACCGGCCCTCCAGGGCGCGCTCGCGCGGACGTACATCGCCGATCCGCGCACCGCGCTCGCCGCCTGGCTCGCCGTCGAGCTCGGGCGCCCGCTCCTGCTCGAAGGCCCGGCGGGCGTGGGCAAGACCGACCTGGCGCGCGCCCTCGCCGAGACGCTGGACCGACCGCTGGTGCGGCTCCAGTGCTACGAGGGGCTCGACGAGGGCAAGGCGCTCTACGAGTGGGACTACGCGAAGCAGATGCTCTACACGCAGCTGCTGCGCGACACGGTGGCCGCGCAGACGGGCGGTGCCACCTCGGTCGCGGACGCCGTGGACAAGCTCGCGGGCGCGGAGAGCGCGTTCTTCGGTAAGCGCTTCCTGATCGCCCGGCCCCTGCTCCAGGTCATCGAGAGCGAGCGGCCCGCGGTGCTGCTCGTCGACGAGGTCGACCGCGCCGATCCCGAGTTCGAGGCGTTCCTCCTGGAGATCCTCGCCGAGGGCCAGGTCACGATCCCCGAGCTCGGCACCCTCAAGGCGAAGCACACCCCGCTCGTCATCCTGACCACGAACGCCACCCGCGACATGACCGACGCGCTCCGCCGCCGCTGCCTGCACGCCTTCCTCGACTACCCGCCACCGTCGCGCGAGCTCGCGATCCTCGAGCTCCGCATCCCGGGCATCGCCACGGACCTGGCGAACAAACTCGTCGATTTCGTCCACGAGGTGCGGGCGCTCGACCTGCGCAAGGCGCCCTCGATCGCGGAGACCATCGATTGGGCGCGTGCGCTCCTCCTCCTGGGAGCGAGCGCGCTCGACAAGGAGCTCGTCGCCTCCACCCTCGGCGTGCTCATCAAACACGAGGAGGATCGACGCAAGGTCGAAGCGCAGCTGCCGAAGCTCGTCGGGGGAAGCTGACTGTCCAGCTGTGCGCTCCGATCAGCCCTCGGGGCTGGGCGGCGGGACGGACTTGCCGTTTCCTTCGGTCTTCACGGGCTCGGCCTTCTCGCGCGACGGGGCGTCGCCGATGTCGAGCTGCACGTCGCCGAAGACGACCTGCATCTTCGAGCCGGTGACCGCGAGCTTCACCTCGAGCGCCTTCGCCCGGATGACCGTGTTGTCCTTGACGGTGCCCGAGAGCACCACCCTGTCGACGTCGAACTCGCCCGAGAGCTCGCCCTCGCTCTTCAGCTCACCGGCCTTGACCTTGCCCGACACCGTGCCGGTCGAGGCAACGGTGAGCGACGGAGCCTCGAGGTCGCCCTGGATCGAGCCCTTCACGAGGATGGGACACGTCGAGGTGAGCGACCCCTTGAAGGTCGTTCCCTCCTCGACGAGCGTGCGCTTGTCGGTGGCCGGATTCTTTGCGTCGTTCATAGCTGTCGCTCCTGTTTCCTAGCGCTTCGCCGACTTGGTCTGGTTGCCGTTGCCCGAGCCGTTGCCGGCGGTCGAGATCTTCATGCGGAGCTGGCAACCCGGCTCGAACGCGAAGCGCGTGAGCTCGGTCGGCTGCTGCACCGCGCCCACCAGCGCGCCGGTGGACGTCACGACCAGCTGGTGCGCGCCCGCGATCGACGCGCCAGCGCCGTTCTTCTTCGTGTCCTGCTTCTCGAAGAATTTGCCGTTGATCGTGATGTTGCCGGCGCCGGTGATCTGGCAGCCGGTGAGCACGCCGTCCGCGCCGATGACGAGCTCGGTGCCGCGGCCCAGCGCGATGGTGCAGGCCTCGAAGAGGCTCTCGATCTCGACCGTCGCGCCCTCGTCGAACTGGAGGCTCGCGTTGCGGAGCACGTCGCCGCGGCCGAAGTAACGGCGGTTGGCGGAGCGATCGTCGGCGGGGCGGGCCGGCGCAGCGCCGGTGAGCACCGCGGCGATCTGCGTGGCGACGACGCGCACCGAGCCGTCGGCGTTGGGGCTGTTGTCGAGCCAGTCGGCCTTGATGCCGTTGATCTGCAGGCCCTTGGCGACGAGCCCGAAGACCTTGGCGCCGGTGAGGTTCGCGCCCTCGAGCTTGGCGTCGGTGAGGGTCGCGTTGCGGAGGTCGGCGTTGGTGAGGTCCGCGCCGGTGAGGTTCGCCTTGGAGAGATCGACCTTGGTGAGGATGGCGCCGACCAGCTTGACTCCGCGTCCCTTCACCGATCGCATCTGCGCGTCGGCGAGCACGGCGCCCGTGAAGTCTGCGTCCTCGAGGTTCGAGTCCGACAGGTTCGCGTTCGTCAGCTCGGACTTCATCATCTTGACGCCGCCGAGGTAACACTCGCCGAGGTCAGCATGCGTGAGCACCGCGCCGGCGCAGTCCGCGCCGCCGAGGTTCGCGAGATCGAGCTGCGCGTGCGTCAGCCGCGCCCCCGCGAGGTTGGCGCCCTGGAGGTTGGCGCCCTCGAGGTTGGCGCGCGAGAGGTTGGCGCCCGTCAGCAACGTTCGCTGGAGGTTTGCGCCCTCCAGATCCGCGTTGTCGAGGTTGGCATCCCGGAGATCCGCGCCGGAGAGGAAGGCCTCGCACAGGTTCGCGCTCTTCAGGTTCGCGTTGCGAAGTCGTGCGCCTTCCAGGTTCGCGCCGACCATGTCGCAACGACGAAAGCTCGCGCCTTCGAGGACGGCATTGGCCAGGTTGATCCCGGACAGATCAGCGCGATCGATCTTCTCGCCGCGTTTGACTTTGCTGACGACGGCTTCCGGCGTGAGCTCGGCCATCTAGTATCTCTCCTGACAGCGATGCAGTGTGAGGATCAGAGCGGCAGAGTATCCGAGCCGATCGCCGAGAGTCGACAGCGAAGCGCTCGACGACCAGAAGAAAGTTCGGGCACGCACACTGTCAGCGTCACTCCGAGCGGTACTTCTGCCGCGCTTCTTCGAGGTACTCGGTGAGCTGAGCGATGCGCTGCGCGAACGGAACGCGCTCGATGCCCGAGATGCGCTCCACCTCGCCGAAGCGCGCGAGCAGCAGGCTGATCGCGAGCCACGTCTCCTCCCGGAGCGGGATGAGCTCGCGCTTCCTGGCCTTCGCCTCGGGCGACCAGCCGCGCGAGGCTTCCTCGTAGGCCTCGTGCTGCTCGCGGAGCGTGGTGGTGAGCGCGGCGAGGCGATCGCGCTCCGCGGCGCGGGCGTCCTGGGGCGACGCGTTCTGCAGCTCGCGGCGGTAGGCCTGGAAGCGATCCACGATGCGCAGCGCCAGCGCCTCGGAGATCCCAGCCACCTGCGCGACCTCCTCGGGCTTCGCGTCGAAGAGCGTCTTCAGGCTGGTGAGGCCGGCGGCGTGAAGCTTGTCGATCGTCACCTTGCGGACGTCGGGCACCGACAGGCACAAGGACTGGATGATCACGGCCTCGCGCTGCGAGGTGTCGCGGTCGAGCGCGAACGCGGTGGGCAGGATCGCGACGAGCTGACCGTAGGTGTCGAGGAGCTGGTCCTTCGTCGCGCCCTCGATGCTGCGGCCCACGACATTCTTGCTGGCGGCCCCGTCGCGCAGGCACTCCGCGAAGCGGTCGAGGCCGAGCGCGAGCTCCTCGAGCTCGAGACGCTCCGCGGCGCGCCGCAGCGACGCGACCGCGGGGATACAGATCTCGATCCATTCGCGCGGGGCCTCGCCCCACTTCACGTCGATCATGAAGTCGCGGACGTGGCGCATGTGGTTCGCGGCGAGCTCCTCGAAGAGCTCGCGCACCGGCTGGAGATCGACGTGCGTGTTGGTCCCGACGAGGCCGCTCGTACCTTCGGAGAGGAGGTCGTCGAACGCGGCGGCGATCGAGCCTTCGTCGAAGCCCTCGAAGGTGGGCGGCGCCGAGGGATGCTTCGACTCACGCTTGGCGGGCGGCGGCGGGCGACGTGAGCCCGTGCCTCTGGGCGGCGGCGCCAGCGGCGCGCGCACCGGATCGGGCCGCGCGCTCGCGAGCGCGGCGGCGCCCGTTCCCTTCGCGGGCGGGGCGCTGAGAAGCGGGCGCCCCTGGTCCGCCGCGGTCGCGGCGACCCCTTGCGGGAGCGTCCCCCGGCGACCCACGGCGGCCGGCGGCGCGCCCGAAGGCGGCGGCACCGTGATGGGAGGGGCCGGCGGCGCCTCGGCGGGCGCGGCGGTCGGGACCTCGGGACGCACCGCGGCCATCATGCGCGTCGAATCGATGCGCACTGCAGCCATCTCCGTGGAGCCCTCGGTGGAGAGGGAGTAGCGACCGGGCGACGCCGGGCGCTTGCTCATCGGCTCGTCGGCCTCCGGCTCGTCGCCGGGGGCTCGCGATGCAGAGCTCATACGGATGCCGTCTCCAGGTCTTCGCGCACGCAAGCCCTCCGGACGCCAAGCATATCAGTCGAGTCGCAGTTGTCTCCCTTCACCGCGAGTGGGTGGAGCGGAGCGGCTCGCGCACATGCCGTCGCCGGTCACCGCAGCTCGGCGACCTGCTCGCCGAACACCCGCTCGAGGCCGGAGAGGACCTCGTCGGAGACCTCGACGCGGAAGCCCTTGCCCAGCGAAAGAAACGCCTCGGCGCCGTCCTTCATCGCGAGCACGAGCGTCACCGGGCAGGTGCCGCTGGAGCGCGCGAGGACCTCGGCCATCTTCTCGAGCTGACCGGGGCTCGTACGATCCTCGCGGAGGCGGATCGAGATTTGCTTCGTGTCCTTCTTCACCGAGTCGGAGAGGCGGACCGCCTCGTTGAGGAAGAGCGTGGGCTCCTTGGGGCCCTCCTCTTCCACCTCGCTCTCGGCGTCGCGGAACGGGAAGCTCACCTTCCCCGTGACGAGCACCGGCTCGCCCGAGGTGAGCACGGCGGCGTAGGTATCGATCTGGTTCGCGCGGACCTTCACCGTGACGCGGCCGGTGAGATCCTCGAGATCGAAGAACGCCACCTTCCCGCCGCCGTCCTTGAAGATGCGCTCGCGGTAGCCCTCGACCATCCCGCAGACGCTGACCACCGACCAGGCGTCGGCGGTGGCGAGCGACGAGGTGGGCACGGCCTGCAGCTTCGAGAGCGCGCCCGCGCCCTTCAGGTAGCGCTCGAGGGGATGACCCGAGACGTAGAACCCGAGCGCCTTGCGCTCGCGCACCAGCATCTCGCGGCGGTCCCACGCCTCCACGCTCGTGACGTAGCCGCCCGCGGCGGGCGCGCCGACGGACGCTCCGCTGCGGCCGGGAGTGGCCCCGGCGTCGAGCAGCCCGAACATGTTGGTCTGCCCGCGCTCGCGATCGCGGCTCGCGGCGCGGCTCCGCTCGAGCGCGATCTCGATCGAGGCGAACGCCTGCGCGCGCGAGATGCCGCGCTCGGCGAGCGTGCTGTCGAACGCGCCGCACTCGACCAGCGCCTCGAAGACCCCCTTGTTGATCCGCTTCGCATCGACGCGCGAGGCGAAGTCGAAGAGGTCCTTGAACGAGCCGCCCTCGCGCCGCGCGTCGAGCAGCGCCTCGAGCGCGCCCTCGCCGAGCCCGCGCACCGCGCCGAGCCCGAAGCGGACCTGCGGGCCGCACGCGTCCTTCGCGACCGCGGTCCGCTCGGCCTTGGGGTTGCGCTTGTTGCCGCCGGGATGCGTGTACACGACCTTGAAGTCGATGTCCGACTCGTTGACGTCGGGCGGGAGCACCGTCACCCCCATGGCGCGCGCGTCGGCGATGGTCCGGACGACCTTGTCGATCTTCTCCTTGTCGGAGGTCATGATCCCGCAGAGCAGCTCGACGGGGTAATGCGCCTTGAGGTACGCGGTCTGGTAGGTGATCAGCGCGTACGCGGCGCTGTGTGATTTATTGAACCCGTAGCCCGCGAAGAACTCGAGCAGCCCGAAGATGCGGTCGGCGTCGGCCTCGTCGACGCCCTGCCCCTTCGAGCCGTCGATGAAGGTGCTCTTCTGCTTCGCCATCTCCTCGGGCTTCTTCTTGCCCATGGCGCGGCGGAGGAGGTCGGCGCCGCCAAGAGAGTAGCCGGCGAGCGCCTGCGCCACCTGCATGACCTGCTCCTGGTAGACGATGACGCCGTAGGTCGGCTCGAGGATGTGGTCGACGCGATCGTGCATCTTGGCGATCGGCTTCCGACCGTGCTTGCAGTCGACGAAGTCCTTGACCATGCCGCTGCCCAGCGGACCCGGGCGGTAGAGCGCGACCGCGGCGACGACGTCCTCGAAGTGGCTCGGTACGAGATCCTTGAAGAGCTGCTGCATGCCGCTCGACTCGAGCTGGAAGACGCCCTTGGTCTCGCCCGAGGCCATGAGCTGGTAGCTCGGCTTGTCGTCGAGCGGGATCGTGTCGATGTCGAACGGCCGCTCGACCTTCCGGAGATCGGGGCGCTCGCGGATGAGCCGCACCGCGATGTCGATGACGGTCAGGGTCTTCAGACCGAGGAAGTCGAACTTGACGAGGCCGGCCTGCTCGACGTCGTCCTTGTAGTACTGCGTGATGTAGCCGTCGGTCTTGCCGTCCTTGAAGACCGGGACGTGATCCCACAGCGGGCCCTCGCTGATCACGATGCCGGCGGCGTGCTTGCCGGCGTGGCGCGTGAGCCCTTCGAGCTTGATGGCCTGCGTGAGCAGCTCCTTGATCTTCGGCTCGGTCTCGTAGCGCGCCTTGAGCTTGGGCTCGATCTCGAGGCTCTCGGTGATGGTGTACGTCTCGGCGGGGGTCTTGTTGGGGATGAGGCTCGCGATCTGCTGCGCGTCGATGGGCGAGATCATGAGCGAGCGCGCGACGTCCTTGATGACGCTCTTCGCCTTGAGCTCGGCGAAGGTGGCGATCTGGCCGACCGAGGTCTCGCCGTACTTCTGCTGCACGTACTGGATCACGCGGTCGCGCCGGTCCATGCAGAAGTCGACGTCGAAGTCGGGCATGCTCACGCGCTCGGGATTGAGGAAGCGCTCGAACAGCAGGTTGTAGGGGATGGGATCGAGGTCGGTGATGCGCAGCGCGTAGGCCACGATCGACCCGGCGCCGGAGCCGCGGCCGGGACCGACCGGGACGTTGTTCTCCTTCGCGAAGCGGATGAAGTCCCAGACGATGAGGAAGTAGCCGGGGAACTTCATCCCGCAGATGACGTCGAGCTCCATGCCGAGGCGCTTGCGGTACGCCTCCTCGTCGACCTTCTTGCCGATCGCGGTGAACTCGCGGAAGCGCCGCTCCAGCCCCTCGATCGAGACCTGGCGGAAGTACGTCGGCTCGTCCATCCCCGCGGGGACGCCGAAGCTCGGGAGCATGGGGTTGCCGAGCTTCAGCTTCAGCTGACACTTCTCGGCGATGACGAGCGTGTTGGTGATCGCGTCCGGGACGTCCGCGAAGAGGCTCGCCATCTCGGCGCCGCTCTTCAGGTACATCTCCTTCGACCCATGACCGCGCTCCTTCGACTCCTCGTAGGAGCGGCCGCTCTTGATGCAGCCGAGGTACATGTGCGCCTCGGCGTCCTCGCGGACGCCGTAGTGCACGTCGTTGGTGGCGACGAGCGGCAGATCGAAGCGCTTCGCGAGGTCGATGAGGATCCCCTTGAGGATCGGCTGCTCGGGCAGGCCGTGGTCCTGCAGCTCGACGTAGAGCGTGCCCGGCTCGAAGATCTCCTTGAGCCGGGCGAGGGTCTTCGCGCCCGCCTCGATGCCCTGCTCGAGCACGCTCTGCGCGACGAGCCCGCCCATGCAGCCCGTCATCCCGATGAGACCCTTGGTGCGACCCTCGAGCGCGCTGAACGGCACGCAGGGCACCCCTGCGGGCCCCGCGGGATCGGGCTCGACGTACCCGCGCGACACGAGCCAGACGAGGTTCTTGTAGCCCTCCTCCGACGCGGCGAGCAGCGGCAGGTGATGCCCGTGGCTGCCCACCACCACCTCGAGCTCGGCGCCGAGGATGGCCTTCACCGAGGCCTCCTTCGCCGCTTTGTAGAAGGAGATGGCCCCGAACATGTTGCCGTGGTCGGTGAGCGCGACCGCGCTCATCCCCTCCTTGGCCACCTGCTTCACCAGGTTCTTCACCTTCACGGCGCCATCCAGCATCGAGTACTGGGAGTGAACGTGGAGATGAACGAACTCGGTCATGCGTCAGGCGTCGACTAGCAGGGTCACGCGATCCCGCCAACCCGCGCCGCGTTGCAGCTTGCAGCGTCCTGACGCAGTGCGCCGTCTCAATACCGCCGCGTGGCGAAGTACTCTTCGGCGAGCGCTCGCGAGGCGTGCAACACTCTCTTCGTCGCTTGCAGTGTAAAGCTCATCTTGCGTAGCATGCGCCGTCAGGCCGGCCGCACGATGCGCTGGAGCGCAGTCACGGAACGCACGAGGAGGCATCACGTATGAAGCTTTTCAAGACTCTCTCTTTGCTTGCCATCGCGGCCGGCGCAACCGCACTCACCGCCGCGCAGGGCTGCAGCAGCAGCGACTCCGGAAGCAGTGGCACCACGCCCGCCGCCGCCGGCAAGGTTCCCCCCGCGCCCCCCGCCGGCGCCGCGGCGTCCGATACCCCCGCGCGCGTCTTCGCGCTGAACCAGCTGTTCCTCGGCGAGACGGGGCGCAACGCCGCGCCGCTCAAGGACGCGTGGAAGGACTACGGCTACAACATCGACGGCCTCGCCACGACCAAGGACTCGAAGGACGTCTGCACCCGCGTCGCCGGCGCGGACTCCGCGAAGCAGGAAGACGGCAACGGCGGCATCGACAACGCGTTCGGCCGCACTGTCCTCAGCTTCATCGTCGGGGTCGCGCCGACGCCGTCGAAGACCATCAACGACTCGATCCAGGGAGGAAGCTTCACCATCCTCCTCGAGATCAAGGGCCTCACCGACGATCCGAAGCAGACCAACACCGGCCTCGGCGGTCGCCTCCTCGTCGGCGGCAACTTCGGCGAGGGCAAGAAGCCCACGTTCACCGCGGCCGACGACTGGCCGTTCCGCCAGAACCCGATCGTCGATATCAACGGCGCGTACATCAACAACGGCACGTTCGTGAACGGCACCGGCGGCGCCACCGTCGAGCTCGCGCTCTTCATCGGGGGCGTCAGCCTCAGCCTCAGCATCAACCGCGCCTACATCACGTTCGACCACACCGCGCCGGGCGACATCACCAACGGCACGATCTCGGGCGTCATCAACACCGAGGCCCTCGTGACCGGCATCGAGAAGGTCGCCGGACGCATCAGCACCCAGCTCTGCGGCGGCAGCACCCTCGATACGATCAAGCAGACCATCCGTCAGGCGAGCGACATCAGAAGCGACGGCACGAACGCCGCAGGCGTCCCCTGCGACGCGATCTCGATCGGCCTCGGCTTCAACGGCAAGCAGATCGGCCCGATCAAGACGCCGGCGGTCGACACCGCGCCCGCGCCAGACCCCTGCACCGCGGGCGACGCTGGCGCCGACG
>JAYTBL010001065.1:0-13935 GCA_043736975.1 Polyangiaceae bacterium | reverse complement strand
GTGGCACACCACTTTGCGCCGCCAATTTGCGTCAGGTGTGCCAGCCGCGCCTGGCACGTCGCGTGCTGCGTGGGCTACATGACCCGCTCTTCCTGCCGCCGCCATACTCTTGCGACCCTCGCGCTCGCCGCCGTCGTCGCGTCGTCGATCACCACGTCGCGCACCGCCAGCGCCTGCAGCCCGGCGTGCGAGAAGCGCGTCATCACGTTCGAGAATGAGGTCCTGCCAGGGAACACGCGCGCGCTGCCCGTGCCGTACACGAACAACGAACCCGTGCTCACGCTCGCCGGGGTGGTCGTTCCTTCCACGCTCAAGACGCTCGAGGACAGCACCCGCATCCTCGTGCCCGCGGCGCCGCTGGCAGCGGGCACGTACGCGCTCACCTACGACCAGCAGTGCAGCGGCGAGGACCAGGCGACCGCGAGCTTCTCGGTCGGCGCGGCCGCCGTCGAGCCACAGGCGACGGGCAGGCTCCTCATCGCCACGCAGTTCGTGAAGGGCGTGAAGGATCAAGGCAACACGGATCGCCCGTGCGGCGGCGGCGCGCTGACCTACGATCACGTGCTCGCGCAGGTCTCCTTCGATCCCGACCCGGCGCTCGGCGCGTACGCGTCTCTCACCACGTTCACCGCCGAGCTCTCGGCGCCGAGCAACCCGTGGAAGCGGTCGTTCGTCGCGGTGAAGCCGGGCACCGCCGTCGCGACCTTCCGCGTCGCGTGTGAAGGCAGCCCCAGGACCGAGGCCATGGCGCCCGGCATCTACACGCTCAGCGTCGCGGGTCGGATCGCCGGCGCCGAGGGACGCCTTCCCACGTCGACGGCGTCGATGGACCTCACCTGTCCCTCCGGCACTGGCACCACCGACCCTCCGACGACTCCGACGACTCCGACGACTGGAGCTGCAAGCTCGGGGGGCTGCAGCATCGGCGCCGCGAACGGGAGCGCTCCGGCAGGCGGCCTCAGCGCGCTCGGCCTCGGTGCGGCAGCGCTTGCGCTGGTCGCGGCGCGTCGGCGCGCGCGCGGCGCGCTCTGAGCGCCCCAGCGAGCTCGCGCACAAAAAGAAACGGCCCAGGCCTTGCGGCCCGGGCCGTCCCGGTTTGGCGCCGTCGGGAGCGCTCTTGGCTTCCGTGGCGTCGGCCCTCGACTCCGGGGGCAGTAACCGGCGCGTCACCGGCGGGTGGCACGTGGGCTTGCTCTCGCAGGAACCACGCGTCCGCACGTGACGCTCACACTCGGCTACCTACGTCGAGACTCCCGGATGAGAGCCATTACGATTTTGCATTTGCTATTTCCTCCTCCGGCGTACCGGCGCCCGCGGGCCCAGCGGATCAACCACTGCCTCGCGCGGACGTTTCGTGGTGGGCTGCTCCATGACAGATGAGCCCGCAGGTCCGTGCTGCGCTACGGAGGTGAACCTCCGCCGGATAAGCCCGGGAGTGTGTCCGGACGCAGCGTGTGTCCAGAGTCTAACACGCCGATCCGGGAGTGCGAGGGGAGGGGCGCACTTCTAGCGCGCCCTCGCGCGCGAGCTCCGCCGTTACTTGGCGTCGCCGGTTCGCTTGCCGGTGAGGCTGTAGCTCACGGCGCATGGCAGCGTGTCGTAGCCGCCTCCGGACGCGGTGATCTGATCCTCGCACTCCGAGCCGTCCGTGGGCGCGAAGCGATAGGTCAGCGTGCCCGTGAACGACGTCACCGTCTGCAGATCCACCGGCGCGGCCACTGGCGCGAGTGTGAGGTCGACGACATCGTCCCGCCCCAGCGTACACGCCGCCATCTGCGCCCGCGCGTCGGCGGCGCGCACGGTCTCGGTGGCGGTCGCCTTCATGGTCGCGCGCGCGGCGCCATCGACGACGGCAGAGATCGGCGCGTCGCCCTGCACCCAGTAGAGCGTGCTCTTCTCGTGCCGGAGCCGCACGTCGAACTCCCATGGGTCCGGCGCCGCGCCGCAGGTCGACGAGACGAGCTTCGAGGTCACGCGGAACACGCCGATGGAGTCGCCGGGCCGGTACGGATCCTTGCCCGAGCACCCCGATCCCGCCGCGATCGCCGCGATCCCGAGCACCACGAGCGCGTCACGACAAGACGATCGAGCCATGGGTCGTGGGCTTTGGTATCCAATCGGGGGTGCCGGGGCCAAGTTCGCTGCCATGACCACCTGGGACCGCCGCGCGTTCGTCCGGGCGCTGGTCGCGGCCGTGATCGCGCTCGTCGTGGTCTGGCTCGTGACCGCCGCGAGCGACGAGGGACAGCTCACGGTGGGCGTGCGCGCTGGTCGAACGCTGCCGCTCGCGCCGCTATGCAGCGCCATCGGCGCGGCGCTCGCGCTCGGCACGGCGCGGGTCCGCGAGGAGACGCGCGCGCTCGAGGCGCTCGGCCGTACGCCGGGGCAGACCGCGCGCGCCGCGGCGCTCGGCGCGGCGCTGCCGTCGCTCCTCGTGGGGCTCGCGATCGGGGTGAGCTCGGTGGTCGACGTGTCCGGCTTCTACCCGCGTCCGCCGCGCGGCGACTCGTTCGCGTACGCCGAGGGCGCGTTCACGAGCGCCTCGCTCGGCGTGCGCATCACCGCCGACGGCGAGCCGCATCCCACCGAGGCGCTGCCGCCGCCGGCGGACGAAGCGCTGCCCCGTCATGCGCGGGCGGCCGCGGCGACCGCTACCGCAGCCGCCGGGCTGGCGCTGGCGCTGGTCGCGGCGCGGGCCGTGTTGCGGGTGAGCCAGCTCCGCCGCCGCGGGCGGCGCCAGCGGCGCATGGTGGCCGCGGCGCAGGTCTTCGCGTGCGCGCTCTTCACGCTCGTGGCGTTCCAGGCAGCGGCCGCGAGGCTCGCGCCCGCCACGCTCGCGATGCTTCCGCCGGCGCTGCTCCTCGGGGTCGCGCTTCTCGGCTATCGTGCGCGTCATGAGCACGCGGGCTGACGAGCGCGACACGGTGATCACGGGCAGCTGGGGAGCGGGGCCTTCCACCTGGTCACTGCTGGTGCACGGCGGCGCCGGGGACGTGCCCGCGGCCGCCGCTCCGGCGCACATCGCGGGGTGCGAGCGGGCCGCCGCCGCGGGCGCGAAGGTCCTCGCCGCGGGCGGCAGCGCGCTCGATGCCGTGCAGCGCGCGGTCGAGGTGCTCGAGAGCGATCCGCTGTTCAACGCCGGCACCGGCGCGTGCCTCGATGCCGACGGTCACCTCGCGCTCGATGCCTCGATCATGGACGGCGCCGGCCTGCGCGCGGGCGGCGTGTGCACGCTCCCGGCCTTCGAGCATCCCATCGCCATCGCGCGCCGCGTGATGGAGGACACGCCGCACGTCCTGCTCGCGGGCGAAGGCGCCACCCGCTTCGCGATCGCGCAGGGCTTCGCGCGCGCCGACGAGGCCGCGATGATCACCGAGGCGTCGCGCCAGCGGTGGGTGCTCACGCGCGGCAAGAACGGCGTCGAGGGGTGGGCCGGCGGTACCGTGGGCGCGGTCGCGCGCGATGCGACCGGACACGTCGCGGCGGCGACCAGCACCGGCGGCATGGTCAACAAGCGCGTGGGGCGCGTCGGCGACTCACCGCTCATCGGCGCGGGCACCTACGCCGACGACGAGGCCGGCGCCTGCTCCACCACCGGACACGGCGAGGCCATGATCCGCATCCTCGCCGCGAAGACCGCGGTCGACGGGATGCGTGACGCTCCTCCGGAGTCCTCCGCGCGCGCGGCGCTGGCGCACATGCACGCGCGAACCGCTCAGACGGGCGGCGTCATTCTGGTCGGCGAGGACGGCGCGCTGGGGCTCGCGCGCACGACACGCACGATGACCTGGGCGGCCGCCAGATCAGAAGGGGACGCGACGACCGCGTCCGGCTGCTGAACCTACTTCGCCTCGGCGGGGGCCGCCTTGCGGTCCATCGCGTCCTGGAGACCACAACGAAGGCGCGTGGCCTTCTTGATCCGCTTCTTCTTCAGCGGGGTCGCCAGCCACTCGTGCCTCTTTCTCATGCTCCAGATCGCGCGGTTCGACATAGGGCGCGCAACATGTCCAAAATTCCCAGGAATTGCAACCCTTACTGCCCGTGGCCGCAGGAAAAGCACCAACCATCCACGCGGTAACTTTCCATGATCCAGTCGAAGGATGACCCAGTGATGGGGGCGAAGCGATCCACAACGCCCTCCCAAGTCCTTGAAAGCACACGAGTTAGCCCCTCCGCCACGTTGGAGTCAGTGTTGCACACACATCGGGCATCATGGAGACCAGAGCGCTTATCCGGATCACGTTGGCCTCGGGCATCCTCGCCGCCATCGGCGCTGCAGGCTGCTCGCTCGTGAAAGGCGAGGACACCGACAGCTCGCCCGACAAGGTCACTGCGGGCGGCGACGTCTCCGAGGTCCTGAAGAGCACGCTCCAGCTCCAAGGCGGCTGCACCGCGGCGAAGGTCGGTCCGAGGCACCTCCTCGTCGCGGCGCGCTGCGTGAGCGGCAACGAGGCCTACGCGGCCGGCGCGACCATCTCCTTCACTTCGTCGGCGAGCGGCAAGCCCGCCGTCGCGCCCGCCGACGCCGGCGCCAGCGACGCGGCCACCACCCCCGACGCCGCGCGCGCGAGCGACGCCGGGACCGACGCGAGCGCCAGAGACTCCGGCAAGCCCGCGAACACCAGCGCCCGCTCCGCCACCATCGCCGAGGTGAAGGTTCACCCCTCGTACACCGCGAAGTGCACGGGCACCCTCTGCGACTTCGGCAAGATCGCAGCGAGCGACTCGCCCGACATCGCGCTCATCATCCTCGACGCGGATCTCGACGCCATCCCCACCATCCCGGTCGATCTCGATCCCGTCGGCGAAGGCGACCCACTGCTCGAGGTCACCTCGGGCTGCTCGTCCTTTGACATCAAGCCGACTGCCGCGCAGAAGACCGCGCGCACGCTGTCGGTCCCCGCGAAGAGCGTCAACCACGTCGGTAGCCCCTACCTCGCCGCCCCGCAGCTCGTCTCGCGCCTCGCTTCGTCGTACGTCGTGACCCAGGCCTCGGGCTGGAAGTCCAGCGCGCCGCGCGTGTGCAAGGCGGACATCGGCGCTCCGCTGCTGCGCGCGGGCACCGCCGCTGTCGTGGGCGTGACCTCGAACTACACCGCGTACGCCGCGAAGGGCGCGGCCGTCACCGCGCACCACACGCGCGTCGACACCGCCTCGCGCTTCAAGATCGGCGCCTGGCTCACCACGCTCGGCGCCGAGACCATCCACTCGTGCAGCGAGTCCACCGAAGGCTGCCCGGACAACACGTCGGACGCCGGCACGCCCCCCGGTCCCTCGACCGACGGGACCACCGAGCCCGGCGACGGCGGCGCGGCCACCGACGCCGCGACGTCCGCCGATGCCGCTGCCGACGCCGAGGCCGAGCCCACGCCGCTGCCCGCGGACGACACCCCGCGCGCCGATACGCTCCCCAGCGAAGACTCGACGGACACGTCGAGCCCTGGTAGCAGCAGCGACGCCGACGCCGGCACCAAGAAGAAGAAGTCCAGCGACACCGGCGGCTGCAGCGCGGCCCCGGGCGGTACGTCCTCTTCCTCGAGCCATGGCCTCCTCGCCGGCCTGGCCCTGGCGATCGGCGCGGTGGTGGCTCGCCGGAAGAAGTAGATCAGTCCGGAACCGCTACGAGCTTCACCTCGAGGCGAAGTGGGCCCTGGCCTTCCTTCGCCTCGACGGTTTGATCCCACGGCAGATAGCCCGGCGCCTCGACGGAGATGTGATGGACGCCCGCGGGCAACGCCACGCCGCGCTTCGTCACCAGCTCGAGGTTCCCCACGAAGATGTCGTCGACGGTCACCGACGCATTGGGCGGCCCGCCGCTCATGCGCATCGACACGGTCGGCACGTTCGCCGGCGGCCCACAGCCCACGGCTCCGACGAGCGCGAGCACGGCGAGCCACGACGTCCCCCGCCAGATCATTCCCACTCGATCGTCGCCGGGGGCTTCGAGGAGATGTCGTAGACCACGCGGTTGATGCCGCGCACCTCGTTGATGATGCGGTTCGACATCTTGCCGAGGAGCTCGTACGGGATGTGCGCCCAGTCGGCGGTCATGCCGTCGAGCGAGCGCACCGCGCGGATGCAGCACGTCTCCTCGTAGGTCCGGTGGTCACCCATCACGCCCACGCTCTTCACGGGGAGCAGCACCGCGAAGCTCTGCCAGATCTGGCTCGGGCCCGCCTCGAGCAACCCCGCCGCCTTGATCTCGTCGGTCACGATGTGATCGGCGGCGCGCAGAACCGCGAGCCGCTCCGGCGTGATCTCGCCCAGGCACCGGATGGCGAGGCCCGGACCGGGGAACGGCTGCCGCATGAGGATGTCGCGCGGCATGCCGAGCGCCTCGCCGGCCGCGCGCACCTCGTCCTTGAACAGCTCGCGAAGCGGCTCGATGAGCTTCAGCTTCATGTGCTCGGGAAGGCCGCCGACGTTGTGGTGGCTCTTTATCACCGCGCTCGGGCCCTTGAACGAGACGCTCTCGATCACGTCGGGGTAGAGCGTGCCCTGCACGAGGTAGGCGGCGCCCTTCACCTTGGCGGCCTCGTCGTCGAAGACGTCGATGAAGACCTTGCCGATGATCTTCCGCTTCTGCTCGGGATCGCTCACGCCCTTCAGCGCCGAGAGGAAGCGCTCGCGCGCGTCGACCGCGATGAGGTTGAGGCGGAAGGTCTCGCGGAAGGTCGCGACCACCTGCTCGAACTCGCCCTGCCGGAGGAGACCGTTGTCGACGAAGATGCAGGTCAGGCGAGCGCCGATCGCCTTGTGGCAGAGGATGGCCGCGACCGAGGAGTCGACGCCGCCCGAGAGCCCGCAGATCGCGTGCTCGTCGGGCCCGACGCGGTCCTGCACGATCTTGATGGCGTCATCGGTGAAGGAGCCAGGCGTCCACGTCGGCGTGAGGCCCGTCACCTCGAAGAGGAACGAGGCGATGACGTCGCTGCCGCGCGGCGTGTGCACGACCTCGGGGTGGAACTGGACCCCGTACATCTTGCGCTGCTTGTTCGCGACCGCGCAGAACGGGGTGTTCTTCGAGGTCCCGACGTTCTCGAAGCCCTCCGGCATGCTCACGACGCGATCGCCGTGGCTCATCCAGACGTCGAGCGACTCGCTGCGCGCGAAGCGGTGGAAGATGCCGTCGGTGACGTCGACCGCGACCTGCGCCAGGCCGTACTCGCGCTTCGGCGAGCGCTCCACCTTGCCTCCCAGCAGGTGCGCGATGAGCTGCATGCCGTAGCAGATGCCCAGCACCGGAACGCCGAGCTCGAAGACGCGCTTGTCGACCGATGGCGCGCCCTCCTCGTAAACGCTCGCCGGACCTCCGGAGAGGATCACGGCGCGCGGGCTCTTCGCGCGGATCTCCTCGAAGGAGAGCGTGCAGGGATGGATCTCGCAATAGACCTTCGCCTCCCGAACGCGCCGGGCGATCAGCTGCGTCGTCTGGGAGCCGAAGTCCAGGATGAGGACGAGGTCCTTCGTCATGGCGCTCTCGCTAGCACGCGGGCGCGGGCGGCAAAAGCCACCCTCGCTAGCGAGCGGCAGGCGAGGCTGCGGCAGGCGGCGAGGTCAGACCGCGGATCGCGCCGACCGGGGAGAGCTCCAGCGCGCCGAGCAGCATGACGCTCGCCAGGATCGCGAAGATCAAGCTCTCGCGCCGCTCGTAGCGCGAGAGCCACAGCGCCCGCGAGCGGAGCAACGCGACCAACCCGAGGAGGAGCGGCACGACGGGCGCGATCAGCGGAACGATGGCCGCCGCCGCCGGCGGGACCTCGAGCTCGGCCGTCTCGCTCGCCGAGAACGTGACGATGATCATCACGATGCCCAGCAGCACGCTGAAGCCGGTGGCGAGGATCATCGCGAGCGAGCGCGAGGTGCCGAGCGCGCGCGTGGCGAGCACCGCCGCGCCGACCAGCGCCGCCACCGCGAGGCCGCCGCTGGCGAGCGCCGAGTCACCGCGCATCGCGTGACCGAGCGGCGCGGTGAGGAACGGCGCCTGACGGAGCGCGAGGAACGCGACGACCGCCGGCGCGACGATGGTGAGGGCGAACGTCGCGTTGGTCGACGACGTCCATGCCTTCGGCGCGGGCGAGGCCTCGGCGGGATGGCGCGCCGACGCGGGGGGACCGAGCTGCGGCGGCGGGCGCGACGAGGGCGCGGTCGGCGGCTGGGAGCGTGGGGCATTCGCCACCGAGCGCGGGTCGAGCACGGGAGGCAGCGACGAGTTCGTCGCCGCGGGAACCTCGCCGTTGCGCGTGCCAGGGGGGGGCTCGAGGTCGAGGTCGAGGTCGAGGTCGCCGCCCACCGCTGCCGTCTCGTCGAACGAGAGCTCGGACGGCGCGGGAGGCTTCGATCGCCCGGTGCGCTTGATGCCGCTGGCCTCCTCCGCCTCGCGGATCACGTCGGCCGCGGTGCGCACCGCCTTCGCCGCCTCGATCGGTCGCGACAACGAGGCCGGGGGTTCGGGCTCCCACGCCACCTCGTCGTCCGGTGCGCTCAGGTTGAGCAGGGAGGAGCCCCGTCGCTTCTTCGCCGGGGCCAGCTTCGCGCCCTTCGGCGCGGGCGCGGGGGCCCGCGGGATCGGTGACGAGTCCTCCTCCTGACGGCTGTCGACCCGCCGCGCGCGCGGCATGACGACGCCGGGCAGCACATCGCCCTCGCCAGGCGTATCGACACGCAGGCGCGCCGCCTTGCTGACGCTCTTGCGGAGGCCATCGAGCGCGTCGCGCACCGTCGAGGCATTCGCGTAGCGCCGGGCGCGATCGCGCTCGAGGCAGCGCTCGACGATCGCCTCCATGCCTTCCGACACCGCAGGCTCGACCTCGCGCAAGCGCGGGATGGGCTGCGTGCGAACGAGCTTCATCACCGCGCTCGCGTCGGGCGCCTCGAACGGCGTGTCGCCCGCGAGCATCTCGTAGAGGATGACGCCCAGCGCCCAGACGTCGGCGCGCACGTCGACGTCCTTCGCGGTGGTGATCTGCTCGGGCGCCATGTAGTGAGGCGTGCCGATCAGCATCCGCCGCTCCTTCGCGCTCAGCGCGCCCACCGTCTGGTAGAGGCAGGCGCCGAAATCGAGGACCTTGGGGATGATCTTGCTGCCCTCGCGCGCCAGGTAGATGTTCGCGGGCTTGAGGTCGCGATGCACGACGTCGCGGGCGTGCGCGGCGGCCACCGCCTCGGCCACCGGGATCATGATGTCGAGCGCGTCCGCGACCGAGACCTTGCCGTCGCGCGTGCCTGCGAGGTGCTGCTCGAGATCTTCGCCGGAGAGGAGCTCCTGCACGATGAAGGGCGTGCCGTCGTCGTCGCGCGCCACGTCGAACACGTCGACGACGTTGGGATGGCGGACCGCGGCCGCGGCGCGCGCCTCGCGTAGAAAGCGCAGGACGTCGTCCTCGTTCTTCGTGTGCTCCTTGCTCAGGAGCTTGATCGCGACCTTGCGGCCCAGCGAGACGTTGGTCGCGCGGTACACCTCACCCATGCCGCCGATGCCGAGGCACTCCTCGAGCAGGTACTTGCCGCCGACGAAATCGCCCTGGCGTTCGCCTTCTTTTTTCGCCGCCTGACCTGCCACTTCGACCAGAGGATTATAGCCGCAGGTCCTCGAGCGAGCAGCGGTCTATTCCGCGGCCGTCCGATTTCGGTGCGTGATGGAACGACAGGGCATCCGCCCGCGCCGATGTGCGTTCAGAACCGTCCGCCGACCGAGCCCACAGCGCCGCCGTTGACCGCCCCGAAGTCGAAGCCGACGTTGTTGCTCGAGGCGCGCGCGGCCTTCACATCGGCCTCGCCCTTCGGGCGCGTGACGAGCATGTACGTGGCGACGCCGAGCGCGACGATGCCGACGCCGAGCGAGATGTCGGCGATGACCAGCTTGGTGCGCGCCTTGTCGACGTCGTCCTGCTTGCAGGTGCCTCTGCAGCGCTCGAGAACGTCGACGTCGCCCTTACCACTGAGCCCGAAGAACGCGAAGCTGCCGAGCGCCACGACGCCGAGGCCGCCGACGATGAAGACCGGCACGAGCGAGCCCGCAGGCTCCTTCGCCGGAGGCGGGCCAGCGACGGGAGCCGCGACCGCCGCCTCGAACACCACGGCCACGTTCCGGTTCTTCTGCCCGGCGCCGATGATGAATTCCTCTTCCTTCGCTTGACCCGCGTGCTCGAAGCGGAACTTGTGCTTGCCGAGGTCCATCTGGATCGGCTTGCCATCGAGCTTGTCGGTGACGAGCGTGCCGTCGACGTAGACCTTCACGTCGGAGAGGTCCTTCGTACCGTCCTTCGCCGCGAGGACGATGGTGGGCGCGATGCTCTCGAGCTGCGTGAGCCAATCGAGGCAGTCACGCTTGATGGGCGCAGGGCAGACGTCGCGAGCGCACGTCAGCATGGCCTCGCGCGCGCGGCGGTACTTTCCCTCGTCGCGCGACTGCTGCGCCTGATCCGCGGCCGCAGCGCAGCTCTCGCGCTCGTCAGCGCGGGCGTTGGTCTCGAAGCCGAACAACGTGGCGGTGGTGACGATGGCCGCGAGCAGCTCGACTGCTTTCATGTTCCTCATCCTACGCGTGTCATTTCAAGCATTCGAGCTTGTACTTCTTGCGCCCGGTCGCTGGGTCCACGGTGAACGGCGGGTCGCACGCGGGGTTTGGCTTCTTCACCACCGGGGCCGCCGCGACGGGCGGCCGCGTCGAGGTCGGCTTGGTGGTCTCGGACGGCGCAGGCGCGCCCGCCTTCGTGACCGCCGAGCGCGGGCTCACCACGAGGAACGGGCGCGCCTCGTGCGCGGGCTGGTTCGGCACCGCGCGCGTCGGCAGGCGCGACCCGCCCGTCATCCTGTCCTGCGCGGCGAGGCCACTGAGCAACAGCCCGCTGAGCGCGAGGAGGGCGGCCAGGGCGGAAAAGACCCGCAAGCCGCTGTTGCGCTTCAGGGGCGCGGGCGCCGAGATCGCCGGGCGCGAGACCGAGATGCTCGAGACCTGCGAGTGCGGGGGCTCGGCGGCAGGCGCGAGCCCGATCCGCGGCGAGCTCGAGCCGGCCGGCTCGGTGAGCGACGCGCTCTCGATCTCGGCGATGGTTTGCGCGCGCCGCGCGATCTCGTCGGCCGCGACCTGCTCGACCCACTCGCCGACCTCGTAGGGCGAGGCGAGGCCGATCTGCTGCTCGATGGCGAGCGCCATGTCGCGCGCGGTGGCGAACCGGGCCGCCGGGTCGCGCGCGAGGCCGCGCATGACGATCTCGTCGACCGCAGGGGTCAGCTCCGGGTTCACGGCGCTCGGCGTATCGATCTTTCCCTCGATGGCGCGCACCAGAACCAGGGCCTCGGTCTCGCCGTCGAAGAGGCGACGGCCGCATAGCGCCTCCCAGAGCACCACCGACGCCGCGTAGATGTCTGACTGCCGCGAGATCACGCCGCCGCTCAGCTGCTCCGGCGGCATGTACGCGATCTTGCCCTTCACCTGGCCGTCGCGCGTGGTCTGCAGGCGCCCGGCAGCCTTGGCGACGCCGAAGTCGAGGACGCGGGACGTACCGTCGGAGCCGACCAGGATGTTCTGGGGAGAGACGTCGCGATGGACGATCCCGAGCTCGCGCCCGTGCTCGTCTTTCGCCTGGTGGGCGGCATGGAGCCCGTGCAGCACGCTCGAGATGATCGTCGCGGCCACGCGCGGCGGCACGGGAATGTTCCGCTGCTGCGCGGTCTTCATCAGCTTGGAGAACGCCTCGCCGGCGACGTACTCCATGACGATGAAGATCTCGCCCTCGGTCGCCACGACGTCGAGCGTCGGCACGACGTTCGGGTGACGGATGCGCCCGCAGAGGCGTGCCTCGTCGAGGAACATCGTCACGAACTCGGGATCCTTCGCGTAATGCGGATGCAGCCGCTTGATCGCGACCGTGCGCGAGAAGCCGACGGGGCCGCTCAGGCGACCGAAGTGAACGGTGGCCATCCCGCCCGACGCGAGCTCCCCGTACAGCACATAGCGGCCCACCGTACGTGGGTGCTGATGCCGGCCTACCGCAGTCATCCTCGCTCGAGGTTACCGTGACTCGACACTGCGCTCGTGTCCTGTCCTTGCAGAAGCGCAACGTTTTGTGCGGGATTCCCTCGCATAGACACCTGGTGTAGGCAGCGAGCCCATGAGCGGTCGCGAGCGGTTCGAGGTGCGCGTCAAACGAACGGGGCCGATCGATGTCCCGCTGCCCCGCTACCAGACGAGCGGCGCCGCCGGGATGGATCTGCACGCCGCGGTTTCCGCGCCCATCACCGTCGCCTCGCTCGAGCGCGTCAAGGTGCCGACCGGGCTGTGCGTCGCCATCCCACATGGGTACGAGGGTCAGGTGAGGCCACGCTCCGGGCTCGCTGCGAAGCACGGCATCACGGTGATCAACACGCCCGGGACGGTCGACAGCGACTACCGCGGCGAGATCGTGGTGTGCCTCGTGAACCTCGGGCGCGAGCCCTACACGCTCGCGCCGCTCGAGCGCATCGCGCAGATCGTGTTCGCACGCCACGAGATCGCCACGCTGGTGGAGGTCGCCGATCTCGACGACACGGCCCGCGGCGGCGGCGGCTACGGCTCGACGGGCGGCTGAGCCTGCGAGCGATCAGCCCTCGCCGCGCTTGATCGCGTAGCCGCGAATTTTCTTGTGGAGGTTCGTCCGCTCCACGCCCAGCACCACCGCGGTGCGCGAGATGTTCCAGCCGGTGAGCTTCAACGTGTCGACGATGTACTTCCGCTCCTGCTGCTCGCGGAACTCGCGCAACGTCGCGTACTGGCCGGGCACCGGCACCGCGCGCGAGGCGGGCGTCTCGTGGGCCTCATCGGCGTGCTCGTCGGCTTCGTCGGCCGCGCTGTCCTGCGCGCTCTCCTCCTCGCCGAAAGGACTCTCGTGCGGGTCCTCGGGGAGGTCGGCGATGGTCACGCGATCGCCGGAGAGGATGGCCATGCGCTCGACCACGTTCTTCAGCTCGCGGACGTTGCCAGGGAACTTTCGGCGCGCCAGCGCCTCGTAGACGCCAGGCTCGATTTTCTTCTCGCGCAGGCCGTTTTCGCTGCAAAACGAGACCACGAACGCGTTGGCTAGCAGCGGCACGTCAAGGCGGCGTTCGCGCAAGGCCGGCACGCGGAGTGGAAACACATCCAAGCGGAAGAACAGATCTTCACGGAAGCTGCCGTTTTGAACGGCACGGCTCAAATCTTTGTTGGTCGCCGCCAGCACGCGCACGTCGACGTGGATCACGTGTTCGGAGCCGACCCGTACGACTTCGCCGTTTTGCAACGCCCGCAGCACCTTGGCCTGCGCGGTGAGATCCATATCGCCGATTTCGTCCAAGAACAGCGTGCCGCCGTGAGCCTGCTCGAAGAAGCCGCGCTTTCGGCCCTGGGCACCGGTAAACGAGCCTTTCTCGTGGCCGAACAGCTCGCTCTCGATCAGTTCTGACGGAATAGCCGCGCAGTTCACTTCGATCAGCGGACCGTCGGCGCGGTTGGATTTCTCGTGAATCAGCCGCGCCACCATCTCTTTGCCCGCGCCGTTGGGGCCGGTGACGAGGACGCGCGCATCGGTGGGGGCCACTTTGTCGATCTGCCGGCGCACGGCATCCAGGGCGGGCGAAGCGCCGATCATCTCGAATTTCTTCGAGATTTTGCGCTTGATGATCTTGTTTTCCACCACCAGCTTCTGGCGGTCGAGCGCATTGCGCACCGTCACGAGCAGACGGTTGAGGTCGGGCGGCTTTTGCAGGAAATCGAACGCGCCTTTCTTCGTCGCGTCCACCGCCGTATCGATGGTGCCGTGCGCCGAAAGCATGATGAACGGCACGTCGGGCGCCAGAATGGCGGCGCGTTCCAGCACTTCCAGGCCGTCGAGGCGGGGCATCTTGATGTCGCACAGCACCACGTCGTACTTGGTGTTCTGCAAGGCTTTCAGGCCGGCTTCGCCGTCTTCGGCTTCG